>JAYVSP010000202.1:0-16039 GCA_043775215.1 Planctomyces sp.
TGTCGGTTTCAGTCGAGCACCTTGAGGATCGCTCGCTGATGTCGGCCTCTGTGCTCATCGTCGGCACGGAACTGAACATCAGTTTGGAAACCAACGACAACGTGCAAGTCAGCGCGGTCGGCGGAAATGTCTTCGTGTTGCTCGGTCCCGCGGGCGGAGTTCAGCAGCCTGTGGCCATCGGCTCAGTGCCAGCCAGCTCGATTCAATCAATCGTGGTCACCGGCGGCGATGAGGAGAATGCGATCGATCTCGGCAACGTGCGCGCTGCCGACTTCCTCACTTTGGCGAGCGTCCTGATCCAAGCTGGTAACGGCGATGACCTGCTGACGGGCAGTCCCGACTTCGCGAACAACCTGCAAGGCCAAGATGGCGCAGACACGATCATCGGTGGAACGCTCGGCGACACTCTGGATGGCGGAAACGGAGCCGACTCGATCACCGGCGGACTGGGCAATGACAGCATTCTGGCGGGCGACGGCGCCGATATCGTTGCGGGCAACGCCGGCAACGACACAGTGGACGGCGGCAACGGCTCCGACACGCTGAACGGCAACGACGGTAATGACAGTATCAGGGCCGGCAATGGTGAGGACTCCGTCGATGGTGGTAACGGCGATGATACTCTCAACGGCGATGGCGGCACCGATACTGTCAATGGCGGTGATGGCAATGACGCGATCTTGGGTGGCGAGTTCAACGACAGCCTGATGGGTGGCCTTGGCAATGACACCATCAATGGTCAAGGAGGCAACGATTCGATCGACGGCCAGGCGGGCGACGACAGCCTGTTGGGCGACACTGGGACCGACCACATGCAAGGCGGAGACGGAAACGACTTCGTGAACGGCAACGGCGGCAATGACACGCTTGAGGGGGGCAATGGCGACGATCGGCTGCTCGGCGGCAGCGAGAACGACGTGATCTTCGACGATTTCGAAGCGGCCACGAACAGCTTCACTGGTGCGGACACATTGTTGGGTCAGGGCGGAGATGACACGCTGTTCGGAGTCGGCGGCCCTGACTCATTGGACGGCGGCATCGGGAATGACTTGGTGGAGACTCGGTCGGTTGCCATCTCAATCAGCAACGCTCGACTGGATCCCGAAGGGGACAGCGGCACGACCAATATGATCTTCACCGTCACTTTGGGGAGCTTCATCAACCGCACGGTGACAGTGGACTTTGCCACGGCAGACGGAACGGCGACGAGCAATCCGGGCGGCACCACCGGACAAGACAATCTGGATTACAATCCCGTTTCGGGCACGCTGACGTTCCTGCCGGGAGAGACGACGAAGACGATCATCGTCCCCATTGTTGGCGACATGCTGGACGAATCCGATGAAGAGACGCTGAACGTCAATCTGACCAACGCCGTCGGGGCCACGATCTTCGATGGATCGGGAGAAGGCCGGATCGTCGATGACGACGCCGCGGTCAGCACGTCACCGATCGACGTGATGTTGGTGTTGGATGACACGTCCAGTTTTCAGTTCATCGGTAACGATGTCATTGCGGCCTTTCCGACACTCATCATGTTGTTGCAAGCCCGGTTTCCGGGCGTCAGCCTGGCCTTCGGCGTCGCGCGCTTCGAGGAGTATGAGGACGGTGGCGACCAAGTTCCGTTCGTGTTGAACCAGCCGCTCATTACGGACACGACGACTAATTTCCAACTGGCGATCAATGCCGCGTTGGCCCGCATCGCTCCCAGCGGTGGTGGTATCGAGGACGAGACCGCGTTCGAGGCACTGTTCCAGGTTGCGACCGGTGTGGGCTTCGTGGGCAACGGCGATGGCGACACTACCGACAACGGACCGGCGGGATTGGTCTCGACGCAAATCAACGGTGGTGCGCCGTCCGGAGACGTTCCGGCTTACTCGACCTTCGTCCCTGATCCCACCGGAGACCCGGCCGGTCCTGTTCTTCCGCCCACAGTGCCAGTGATCGGCTCGACCAATGGCGTCGGCTTCCGTCCCGGTGCTCAACACCTGGTGATTATGGCGTCGGACGCGAACGGTTTCGACTTCGGAGCGGACGGCATTGATCCCTACGTGGGCGTCGGCGGCGTGACTGTTCCCGCGGCGATGATTCAGCTCGGTGCGAACATCTCGAACACTCCCGGAGCGGTCGGAATCCAAGCAGCCATTAACGCCGCGATCGCAGACAACATCCAGGTCATTACGCTGGGCGTGAGTAGCAACCCCTTGAGTGCTCAACGGGTGCCGCTCGAAGCCATCTCGCTGCTGACCGGAGCGTTGAATTCCACGACCGGGGCTCTGGAAAACAACTTCACGCCGGGTCCGTCCGCAGATGACATCCAACCGGGTGAGCCGTTGTATTTCCGGATTCCGGTGGGCAACCCCGACGTGTTGGCGACCACGATTGCGGACGCCATCTCCGGTGCGGCTCAAGCACCACCGCCACCGCCACCGCCACCGCCGCCACCACCGCCGCCGCTCGCGGGACCGCAAGCAGACACGCTCATCGGCGGTGACGGAAACGACACGCTCAACGCGGGAGAGTTCGATGACTTCCTCAACGGCGGAAACGGCAACGACTCGCTGAATGGCGGAAGCGGCAACGACTCGATTCTTGGGGGAGCCGGAATCGATTCGCTGGAAGGCGGTGATGGTGACGACACTCTGAATGGTCAAGGGGGAGCTGATATTCTGCATGACAGCGCGGGAAACGACACGCATGTTTGGGAAGGTGTCGGCAGTGCCAACGACGTGCTGTCGGATGAGACCGGTGACAACACTCTGCTCGTGAATGGCGATGGCACGAATAACGTGTTCAGCGTCAATCAGAATCTCGACCGCCTGCTGACCATCTCGGAATTGACCAAGACGGTGACAGTCGGTCCGAGGTTTAACACCATCATCATCGACGGCGGCAGCGGAAACGACACGATCAACGTCCTCACGCTGACCAAAGTGCAGACCACGTATCTGCAAGTTCGCGGCGGCGCGGGGAACGATCTGTTGACTGGATCGGGATTGATCGGCACGGTGCGTTTGGCGTTCGATGGCGGTGTGGGAGCCGATACACTGCTGGGCGGACTGGCAGATGAAACGCTCATCGGCGGCGCGGGGAACGACAGCATCGACGGCGGAGCGGGGAGCGACACACTGTTGGGTGGCGACGACGACGATACGCTCAACGGTGGCGATGGCAACGACTCGCTCAACGGCGAACTCGGATTAGATTTCCTTCGAGGTAACAACGGCGACGACGTCGGTTCCGGCGGACTCGGTAGCGACACACTCGATGGCGGCTACGGCAACGACACGCTGTCTGGCAACGACGGCTACGACAGCCTGCTGGGCTCGTTCGGGAACGACTCGCTGCTGGGTGGTCTTGGCGCGGACACGCTCATCGGCGGTGACGGAAACGACACGCTCGACGGCGGACTCAATGACGACTCGTTGTTGGGCGGCGCTGGCGACGACAAAATTCGCGGCGATCACGGCAATGACATCATTGATGCCGGCGACGGAAATGACATCGTCGATGGCGGGGACGGTAACGATTCGATGGTTGGCGGGCTCGGTAACGACGGCCTGATCGGCGGCAATGGCAACGACATCATCAACGGTGGTGCCGGCAATGACACAATCCTCGGCGGCGACGGTAAGGATTCTCTCCTGGGTGGAGCCGGAAACGACATCGTGCTGGGTGAAGACGGCGACGACGTCATCAATGGCCAAAGTGGAACCGATACAGTTGCCGGCAATCAGGGGCTCGACGTCATCATTGATCCAGCCGCGGAAATCAATGAGGCGTTCTTGCTACCGGCTACCATCCGTAAGCTGCTGGATGCGTTGTAATCAAAGTAGCCTTCATCGCTTTTCTCCGCGTGAAGACTGCCGAGCGCGCAGTGGACTTGGAGCGTTTCTCAGCGCGTCGGTCACGCGGCAGCCCGTCCGTGGAAGCTTCTGACGGATCCAAGGTTTGGGGAAGTATGACGTCGATCGCGCGCTCGGCTTTCTTCACGCGGAGCGATGAAGGCGACAAATAAACGCGGCGGCGACAGCGACTCGCGCACGGGTGCGTGATGGTCCCACTTCGCGTTCTTTGCGACCTTCTGTTCCAAACTGTATTTTGATCAGACGGTCGCAAAGAACGCGAAGAGTTGAACCACAGGATCTTTGAGTTGCCTGCTCCGGTTGATCAAAGTCTGAAGAGCCTTTTTAGTACGCTGAGTTCGCCGAGGATGAACTGCCGAGTTCGCTGATTTCTCTGCGGCCTCAATGGAGCACTCGGCGCCCTCTGCGTACAAAAAAACGGCAATCCACCGGCTTTCGTTGTTTGGCTCGGAAAGATCGGTTTAGAATGCCCGCCACTTTTACCGAAGAGGCGCGAACGATGCTCAACGTTTGGGGTTCACAGCGGTCGAGATGCTGCGACGGCTGCTAATCCGTGGCCAAAATTTTTCGCATTAAAGACTCAAGAACGCTGACATGCCTTCGACCGCTGGGATGCCTCAGAAAACTTTCTTCAACCACAACGACAGTTCCCAACAGCCACTTGAAACCCAGAAGAACCGTTTGAAGATCCCCAGCCTGTAGTCCGAGCCTTGTGGCCTTGTGGCCTTGTGGGTCGCCTCGCTCGCCAATTTCCATCAAAGGAGAATCTTTTGATTCGTCATCTCACAGCACTCGTCACCATTGTCGCTCTTGGAACCATCTTCGCAGACTTTGGCATTCAGGCGGCGGATCCGGTCCGGGTCGGAATCCTCGGCATCGATAACTTTGGGTCGGTCGCGTACACGGAGTTTCTCAATCGACCGCACGCGGAAGGTGTCTTCGAAGGAGTGCGTGTCGTCGCGGCGTATCCGATCGGGAGCGATGACTATCCCGACAGCGATAAGCTCGTCGCGAGCTGGAAGGACCAACTGCTGAAGATGTATCAGAGCCCGAAGGATCCGAAGGACGCTGTGCCGCCGATCGAGATGGTCAATTCGATCGACGAACTGTTGAAGAAGTGCGACGCCGTCATGATCTTCAGCATGGACGGTCGGTTGCATCTGAAGCAGGCGGAGGCAGTGCTCAAAGCCGGGAAGCGTCTCTTCATCAGTCGCCCGCTGGCCTCATCACCGGCCGATGCAGTCGCGATTCTAAAGCTGGCCGAGGAAACGAAGACTCCCTGCTGGAGCAGTTCGCAGCATCGCTACAACGGCGGCTTCATCGGCATGCGCGATCATCCCGAAGTGGGCCGCGTCATCGGTTGCGATGTCTATGGTGGCTGGACGGTGAACGCTCCCGAAGCCGACAAGTTCACTCGGCCGCTGCACAGCATCGAAACGCTCTACACGATCATGGGGCCGGGAGTTGTCACGGTAACATGCACCTCGACACCGACCGCCGAGTCGATCACCGCCGTCTGGAAGGACGGCCGCGTCGGTACGTATCGCGGCATCAAAGAGGGAGCCGTCAAATACAGCGCGACGGTTTTCGGCGACAAAGGAGTTTCGACCGCCGGCATCTACGGTCACGGAGTTCCCGTCAACGGGGTCGTCCCGACAAACGACAAGTATGTCGGTTACGAAGGACTCGCCACCGAGATCGCCAAGTTCTTCAAAGGCGGCCCGGTGCCCGTGACTCCCGCCGAAACGCTGGAGATCTTCTCGCTGATGCAAGCCGCCGAAGACAGCAAAGCCCAGAACGGAGCCGTCGTGCGCCTGAAGGATCTTTGGAGATAATGGAACGCCGATGCCAACGGGGTCGGGAGTCTTTTTCATGCCGCGACACCAGAATTCCATTATGTAAACCGACGACGGCGGCATGAAAAAGACTCCCGACCCCTTCGCTTCCTACTTTTTCGACGCACGCACGTCAGTAAAGTGTCGCACACAGGAGACCGACGAGGCTCGATGTTGCCGTCGTCTGATCATGATTCGCAGTGCCACTACGAAAACTCATTGAGATAAGTTTCGTGAAATCTCTATCACTATGCCTGAGTTGGCTCCTTCTCATTGATGCCACTTTGGGTTTTGCGGATGACTTGGAAGATAGACGTGTGTCG
This sequence comes from Planctomyces sp., assembly GCA_043775215.1. Taxonomy (GTDB): domain Bacteria; phylum Planctomycetota; class Planctomycetia; order Planctomycetales; family Planctomycetaceae; genus SXKJ01. The sequence continues at coordinate 6,025 of JAYVSP010000202.1, forward strand.
CCAGTCGATTTCGCCAAGCACATCCAACCGCTGCTGGCTAAGAGGTGCGTTTCGTGTCACGGTCCGGAAAAACAGAAGGCGGGGTTGCGGTTGGATCGGAAGGGGGCGGTGCTCAAAGGGGGCGACGACTTGGGGCCGGCGATTGTGCCCGGGAAGAGTCGCGAGAGTCCGCTGTTTCGCGTCGTGGCTGGGTTGGAAGAAGGACTCGAAATGCCGGCCGAGGGGGAGAAGCTGACGGCGGCGGAGATTGAGCTGATCAAACGGTGGATCGACGGCGGGGCTGAGTGGCCGGATGACGGGAGTGAGAAGGATGATGTTCTGAAGACACATTGGGCGTTTCGGCCGTTGGTACGGCCGGTGCTGCCGCGCATTGGAGAGTCTGGCATGGCGTCGGCCCCCTCTCCCCAGCCCTCTCCCCCGAAGCGGGGGCGAGGGAGCGAGACACACGCGGGCGACCGCGATTCGAACTCGTGGTGTCGGTCGCCGATTGATCGGTTTGTTCTCGCAAAGCTTGATGAAGTGAAGCTCAAAGCAAACGGTGAGGCAGATCGCACGACATTGATTCGGCGGTTGAAGTTTGATTTGCTGGGACTGCCTCCGTCGCCGGAAGAGGTTGAGGAGTTTGTCGCCAACTCACGCGAAGATGCTTACGAGCGGCTGGTCGATCGTTATCTCGCGTCGCCGCATTTCGGTGAACGATGGGCGCGGCATTGGCTCGACGTGGTGCGGTTCGCGGAGAGTCATGGGTTCGAGATGAATAATCCGCGGCCGAATGCCTGGCCGTATCGCGACTACGTCATCCGCAGCTTTAACGAGGACAAGCCATACGATCGATTCGTCTTCGAGCAGCTTGCCGGCGATACGGTCGGCGCGGACGAAGCGACTGGATTCCTGGTCGGCGGCCCGTGGGATCAAGTCAAAAGTCCGGACCTCGGCCTGACGTTGCAGCAGCGAGCCGACGAACTGCACGACATGGTCAGCACCACGGGCAGCGTGTTCCTCGGCCTGACGGTCGGGTGTGCTCGATGCCACAACCACAAGTTCGATCCGATCTCACAACTCGATTACTACGGCATGAAAGCCTGCTTCGCCGGAGTGCAGCACGGCGAGCGACCGCTTCGCGCAGCCGAGGTAAACCGCAGTCAGCCCGGGAAGGCTGAACTACAGGCGATTCGCGAGCAGCTTGCCTCGATCGAAACCGAGATCGAGCGGCTTGATCCGCAAGCCAAGCGAAATGGAGTGTTGTTCGTCGAACGCTTCGCAGCCACAAAAGCTAAGTTTGTGCGGATGACGATTCACGCGACGAACTCGGCCGAGCCGTGCATTGATGAACTGGAAATCTTCACTTCCGGAGCGAAGCCAGAGAATGTCGCTCTCGCCTCGCGCGGCACGAAGGCCAAAGCATCGAGCAGTCTGCCGGGCTTCCCGATTCACAAACTAGAACACGTCAACGACGGTCGCTACGGCAACAGTTTTAGTTGGATTTCCAACGAACTGGGCCGCGGCTGGGTCGAATTAGAATTGCCAGAAGTCTTCGAGGTCGACCGCATCGTCTGGAGCCGCGACCGCGAACCGGCACAGTTCAAAGACCGCACCGCAAAAGAGTATGTCTTTGAAGTTTCAACGGATCATGCCAAGTGGCATGTTGTGTCAGGTTCGCCCGATCGCGTGGCTGCAAGCAATGGGATTGATGGAGCGAAGGGGAATAATGAAACAAGAAATGCCGACAAGGATTTGGCGTTGTCACAGCAGAACAAAGCTCGCGTTTTGCAACTGACCGCCGAACGAGCGGCGTTGCAAAAGACGATCACTGAACTTTCGGCCGTTCCGATGACTTACTCAGGCAAGCTGATGCCGCCCGAAGAGACGTTTCGCCTGCATCGCGGTGACTCGCTGCAAAAACGAGAACCGATCGCGCCGACGGGCCTTGCGTCGTTCGGGTCAACGTGGCGATTGGACTTCAACACGGCCGAAGCCCCACGCCGCGTGCAACTCGCGAAGTGGATGACCGATCCCGCCAATCCGCTGACCGCACGAGTCATCGTCAATCGACTCTGGCATTACCACTTCGGCACGGGCCTCGTCGATACGCCAAGCGACTTCGGTCTCAACGGCGGCAAGCCGACACATCCGGAGTTGCTCGATTGGCTGGCGTGCGAGATTTCAAATTCCAAATCTGAAATTTCAAATCTCACATCGCCGCCGGTTTCCCTCAAGCACCTTCATCGTCTGATCGTCCTCTCGGCAACGTACCGTCAAGCGAGCACGTCGCGAGACGATGGGCTCGCGGCAGATGCCGGATCGCGTTTGTTGTGGCGATTTCCGCCAAGACGCCTTGAGGCAGAAGTGCTCCGCGACGCAATCCTCGCCACAAGCGGGCAACTCGATCGTCGCATGAATGGATCAGGGTTCGATCTGTTCGAGCCGAATGCGAATTACGTCCGCGTCTTCAACTCGAAACAGGAGTTTCTACCAGAATCAGACTTCCGTCGGATGGTTTACGCGCACAAGCACCGCATGCAGCTCGATGACACGTTCGGCGCGTTCGACTGCCCGGATGCCGGCCAAGTCGCTCCGAAAAGGAATTCGTCGAATACTCCATTGCAAGCACTGAACCTGCTCAACAGCCGCTTCATCCTCCAGCAATCCGCATTGTTCGCCGAACTCATTCGCCGCGATGGTGGTTCTGAAGCGGCTGCTCAAGCGACGCTCGCGTTTCAGGCCGCATTCGGTCGACCTCCCCGAATCGACGAACGCGAATCGGCCGAAGCCTTCATCCGCGAGCATGGACTCGAAGCCCTCTGCCGCGCCGTGTTCAATGCGAATGAGTTCTTGTTTGTGTTTTGAGATTCATTGGCGCAACCGCAACTCAGGGGTCAGACACATGAGGATGCATACCATGTCCGATCAAACTCCTACATTCCCGCCGTTCCTTGCTCCCATCCCGAGTCCGGCGTTGCCGTATCCCGATTCAGGCAACGTCTGGGATGCCTTGTGGACTCGGCCGGAGATCGATTCCACGGCGTGGGTTACTCCCGGTGCGGTGGTCGTTGGACGCGTGCGGCTGAAGGCGAAAAGCTCGGTGTGGTATGGCTGCGTTTTGCGCGGCGATGGCGACATCATTGAAGTGGGCGAAGAATCCAACGTGCAAGACGGCTCGATCCTGCATGTCGATCGCGGTTTTCCATGCGTGCTGGGCAATCGAGTGACGCTCGGTCATCGCGCGTTAGTGCATGCATCGGTGGTCGAAGACGGAGCCATGATTGCCATCGGCGCGACTGTGCTCAGCCGTTGTGTCATCGGCGAGCAAGCGTTGATCGCCGCCGGCGCCGTTGTGCTCGAAGGGACTCGTGTCCCGCCGAGAACTCTGTGGGCTGGCTGCCCGGCCAGGCAAATCAAAGAACTGACCAACGAGCAACTCGCGCGGATGGATCACGCCTGGCAACACTACGTCAACAACGGCCAGTTATCGCTCGCTCGATACGGGCGAGAACACATCGACAACCTCTTCCCCCACTGAGCCCGAATCGAAGGGGGAAGAATCATACCTGAAAATACTCGACGGCGTTGCGGAAGATTTGCATTCCGGCTCCCTCACCGCGCAGGCCAAGGCGGGTCCATTGGGGATGCTGTGTGGCGAACAGGAAACGTTCCGGGTGAGGCATCAAGCCGAGCACTCGGCCGGTCGGGTCTCCCAAGCCGGCGATGTTAGCCATCGAGCCATTCGGGTTCGCCGGGAACGGCAGCAGCTCCGACGCCGATGCTTCTGATTTCTGACCTCTGACCTCTGATTTCTGGTCTCTGGCCTCTGGCTTCTCGACATACGTCAGCGCAACTTGACCATTGGCCTGCCAGCGATCCACGATCGACGGGGCACGCGCGATCAGCTTGCCTTCGCCGTGAGCGATCGGCAGGTCGATCTCGTCGATGCCACGTAGGAACACATTGTTGGAGTTGCCGGACTTCAAGCGGATCCACAGCGCGGTGTACTTTCCGTTGTCGTTCCAAGTCAGCGTCGCGTCGGCTGCGATGTCTGACCGAGGGGGCCATGAAGCGGCTCCGCCCGGCAGGATGCCCGCTTTGAGCAGCACTTGAAATCCGTTGCAGATGCCGAGCGTCAGCGTGTCGCGGTTGAGGAAATCGCGCAGTGCCTCGCCGAGATGCCCGCGCAGTTGGCTGGCAAAGATGACTCCCGCGCCAATGTCGTCGCCATACGAAAAGCCTCCCGGAACGCAGAGCACCTGATACTCGGCCATCTGCTGCGGATTCTCCAGCAGTTGAAACAGATGCAGACGATCGGCGCGAGCGCCACAGGACTGGAAGGCGAAGGCTGTCTCTTCGTCGCAGTTAGTTCCGGGGGCTCGCAGGACACAAACACGAGGGGCAGGCATGACGTTGCTCAAACGAAACAGGGTGGTGAAAAGAGAACGGAATGCTATTGGCCCGGCCGATCGGCTGCCAGCACGGCGACACGGAAGCGAGGGGATTCGGCGTGCGCGGTGTCCTTCAACAATCAACAATCCTTGTTCATCAATCGTTAATCATGCCCACCGATCTCGAACTGCGAATAACGATTGATGAACAAGGATGGATTGTTGATTGTTGGAGTGGGTTGCATTTCGCGTGTTGCGATTCAGCATCAGATTCGCGCACCTGACGGTGACCTGCGTTGCGATTGTTCATCGAAGACTCACGGCTGGCGCGGCGGTGGTACGCGGTGGGCTTTGCGGCGAGCCGTTATTTGACTCACTGAATTCAGCGACCTAAGAACTTCTGTACTTTCCCTCGAATGAACGGCATCGGCGGCCGCCCTGATCAACTCCGATGAAAGAACCGCTGGCCATGAACGATCGCCGACAACCTCCCATGCGCCGTTTCACATTGACTCGCTTTTCTCCCGAACGCCGGGATATTGAGCGTCGCGACTCTCCTCGCTTTCCCGTCGCGGCCAGTGTGCGCTTCTTACGAACGACCTCCGAGACACCGGAAATCATTGATGGTGACGTCATCGAAGCGTCGCTGACCGGTATGCGCGTCGAATTGGATCAGCCGGTCCGCAAGGGCGAGCAACTGTTGATCGAAGTCAGTTCGCAACTCAACGGCGGGTTCAACGTGACGGCGCAGATCATGTGGGTTGAGATCGGCCTGAACGATCGCCACATTGCCGGCTGTGAATTCTGCACGATCCTGTCGCTGAAGCAGCGAGCCCAACTGCAACGCCTGGCGGAAGAGTCGCTGTGTTATGCGTAGCACAGGCGGCTCGCCTGTGAGGTTTGTAGCCCGACACTTGTGGGTCGGTTGACTTTGATTCTGCGACATTTGCGCAGAAATATCGAATCATTCGCCCCACAAGGGGTCGGGCTACAGTTTGTCGAACCCAATGCGCATCTTCGTCTCTGAATACGTCTGCGGCGGCGCTTGGCCGGAAGCGCGGATCGAAACGTCACTGGCTCGCGAAGGCCGAGCGATGCTGTCCGCGCTGGTCGAGGATCTTTCGCGGATTCCCGGCGCGCAGGTCGTCACGACGTGGGACGCTCGGCTGGGAGAGTGCTCGCTGAAGAACTGCGACGCGCGCGTCGTCGAGTCGCCATCCGATGAAGCGTCCTTGTTTCGCAATCTGATTTGTCGGAGCGACGTTGTTTGGGTAATCGCTCCCGAAACGAGCAATGTGCTTTGCGATCGCAGAGCAATATTCGACTCGGTCATGATTGCGACACGCGCAAAAATGTGGCCGACATTCATCGGCCCCAAGCAACCAACCATCGCGTTATGTACGGACAAGCTCGCGTTGAGTGAGTATCTGCGGTCACAGGGCATCGCCACTCCCAAGACACTGAAATTGGAGACCATCGCGTTCAAGCCACCGGCGACAGACGGATCTCTGACCTCAAATGAATTGCTCGTCGAGCCGCCGATTGTCATTAAGCCGCGCGATGGCGCTGGATCGCAGGAGACATTCGTAGTGCGTTCAGACGCTGAGTTCGCCGAAGTCTGGCAGCGATGCGAGGGTCGCCGAGAGGCTTTCATCTCGCAGCCTTTCATTGCCGGCAAAGCGTTGTCGGTGGTGTTGCTAATCGCAGAGGACGGGGCGATTCGCGAAGTGATGCCAGTGGCGGAGCAGCATCTCAGCGATGACAGCCGGTTTCGGTATTTGGGCGGACGGATTCCAGCGGACATCTCGGCGGAGTCGGCAATCGCTGTGCAACGATTCGTCGAGCAAGCATGCCGTGCCGTGCCGGGGCTGACAGGTTATGTCGGCTGCGACATCGTGTTGCCCAAGGATCATCCGCTGGAGCCCGTTCTTATCGAGATCAACCCACGGCTAACGACCAGTTATCTCGGCTATCGAACACTGACCGACGACAACATTCCGGCTCGATTGCTGGACGCAAACGTTCCGCCATTGTGGTGGAAATCGGAGCCGGTCACGTTCATGGTGTGAGGTTCTGCCGACACTTTCTTGACCGGCTCAAGGCGTGAACGATATCGTCCGATCCTCGACAGATCAGTTGATGCTGATTTGTCGCGGCAATGCTCGCTTATCTCACGAGGTTCCCAATGCTCGTTCTGCAACACGGCCAACCGACTGCCAACTGCCAAGGGATGTCTCGCCGCAGCGCGATCAAGGCGGGGTTCCTCGGTTTGGCGGGATTGTCGCTCGGCGACTTGTTCCGGCTGCGAGCACTCGGCGCGGCGGAGAAGAACGACAAGTCGGTCATCTTGATTTGGCTCGACGGCGGGCCGAGTCAGTTGGAATCGTACGATCCGAAGCCGAACGCACCGTCCGATTATCGTGGCCCGTTCGGGGCGTTGCAGACCAACGTGCCGGGAATGATCGTCTCCGAGACCTTGCCGCATCATGCGAAGCTGGCCGACAAGATGGCCTTCGTCCGCTCGGTACATCACGACAACGGCGATCACTTCGCCGGAGCTCACTGGATGCTGACTGGCCGCTTCGGTTCGACGTCGCTCAATCTGCCGCAGAAGTATCCGTCGGTCGGTTCGTACATCTCGCGGTTGCGCGGCGCAAACGTGCCGGGGTTGCCGGCGTATGTCGGATTGCCGGCCGCTCAAAGCGTCTACCTCTTCCCCGGTTATCAGGGAGCGGCGTATCTCGGAGCGGCGTACAACCCGTTCGATGTGGATACCGAATCGAAGTATTTGCACTTCACGTCCAACGTGCGAATCGGCCGGCCGAAGTGTCTCGACAGCTTCGGCAAGCTGGAGCGGACTCGCGCGGAGAGCCGGCAGTCGTTGCTCGGCGGCTTGGATTTGCTGGAGCGGCAGGCGGACCAATCGGGCTTGATGAAGACGGTCGATCGCCATCAGCAAGATGCGTTTTCGATGGTACTCGGCGGGCAGGCGCGCGAAGCGTTCAATCTCGATCTGGAAGACCCGCGAACGATCGACAAATACGGCGACAATCCGTGGGGCCGCTACACGCTGATGGCTCGGCGGCTGGTCCAGGCGGGCGTGACGTTCACTACCGTGGACATGCCGCATTGGGACGATCACTCAAACATCGAAAAAGGTCACGGCAGCAAACTGGAAGTCGTGGACCGAGCCGTCGCCGCACTGATCGATGACCTCGACGTGCGCGGCATCCTCGACCGCACGCTCGTCATCGTCATGGGTGAGTTCGGCCGCACTCCCAAAATCAACAACGGCCAGCCCGGCATCCCAATCCCCGGCCGCGACCACTGGGGCAACGCGATCAGCGTGATGATGGCCGGCGGTGGCCTGAAGGGTGGAGTGGTCGTCGGTCAAACGAACTCCAAGGCAGAATTCCCGATCGAACGCGCCCTCAAGCCCGCCGACATCCTCGCGACGGTCTATCACGTGATGGGTATCGACCCAACCACGTCGTTCAAAGATTTCGCCGGACGCCCGGTACCGATGTTGGATGAGGGTGCGCCGATTGCGGAGTTGATCTGATGATCGCCTGGCACCGCTTGTTCGGCATGGCCTTGACCGATCTGTTGCGCGATACGGGCTGGGAAGTCGTGACCGAAGTTGATCTTTCGGTCAAACAGCAGCGGTTGGACATTGTCGTCGTGCGCCGCGGCAATGCAGTACAACCGGTCGACCTGCCCGACGGATTTGGTCCATTGGCCGATCACAATTTGCTGACGTTCAAATCGCTGCGAGAACCTTTGGATGGCTGGGCGGTCAAAGAATTGGTGGGCCATTCCGTCAACTACCGCAAGCAAATCAGTCCTTCGTTGAGTCGCCTGCTTCCCGAAAAGAAGTTTCGGCTGTTCGCAGTGTGTACGCGGTTTCCCAAGAAGTTGGCGTCGCAGGTTACACTGGAAGCAATTGGCTCCGGAGTCTACGACGTTCCGTGGGGAGTCGATCGCATCCGAATCCTGGTGCTGAGCGAAATTCCTCCGGACGACCACAACGCGGTCCTCAACCTCTTCAGCGCCGACCCAACTCGTGTAGAATTTGGAAGTGAAAGATATTGTCATCGAACCACGGAAGTCAGTTCACTCTTCAATCAGTTGTTCAACAAATACCAAAACGAGGGGCTGATCATGCCATACACCTGGGATCAATTTGTGGAAGACTCCACGCGTGAGATCGTCGCCAAGGCACTTCCCGAAGTGCGCCTGGCGGGAATGACGCCAGACCAACGCCTAGCGGGAATGACGCCGGACCAACGTCTTGCGGGAATGACGCCAGACCAACGTCTTGCGGGAATGACGCCGGACGAGCTTCGGGTGGCGCTGGCGCTGGCTGAGCGACAACTGAAAGCCACTGGAAAACGACCAGCACGAAATCGTCCGAAGCGGTCCTCAAATCCACGTCGAGGCCAAAAGGGCTGATCTTGCCATATACCTGGGAGCAATTCGTGGAAGACGCCCGGCGAGAAATAATCGCCAAGGCACCTCTTGAGATGCGACTCGCGGGCCTGACGCTGGCCCAGCGACTGGAAGGCATGACGCCGGACGAGCTTCAGGTGGCAGTGGCGCTGGTTGAGCGACAACTGAAAGCGATTGAGAAACGGTCGGCGCGACCCCGTCCCAAGCGCCGCTCGAATTCGCGTCGAAGTTGAAATTGGTTGTCGCTGTGATCCGACACAGGAGATCGATGGATGCCCCCGCGACGGATTCTTTCCACCTTCGTCAGTTTGCTGTTGTCTCTGGCCACAACGGCATTTGGCGACGAACCGCAAACAACCGACATTGCCTTCAAGGCTGAGTGCGACGGCAGCGAGCAACGCTATGTGCTGGTCTTGCCTGCCGGATTTCAGGCCGACCGGCCGCACGATGTCTTGATCGCTTTGCACGGACACGGATCGGATCGCTGGCAGTTTGTGCGTGACCCGCGCGATGAATGTCGCTCGGCACGCGATGTCGCCGCGAAGCACTCGATGATTTATCTCTCGCCCGACTATCGAGCACGCACCTCGTGGATGGGGCCGAAAGCGGAAGCCGACCTCGTACAGATCATCGCCGAGTTAAAGCAACAGCGGCGCGTCGCGCGGGTTTTCATTTGCGGAGGCTCAATGGGCGGCACCGCCGCGTTGACGTTTGCCGCTTTGCATCCCGACTTGATTGCTGGGGTCGCTTCGATGAACGGCACGGCCAATCTGCTGGAGTACACACAGTTTCCAGAGGCCATTCTCGAATCGTTCGGCGGCACCAAAGCCGCGATCCCGGAGGAGTACAAGAAGCGCAGTGCCGAATACTGGCCGGAGCGGCTGACGATGCCGATCGGGATCACGACCGGTGGCCAAGACACACTCGTGCCGCCTCACAGCGTCGAGCGACTGGCCGCCGTGTTGAAGATGCTCGACCGTCCCGTCATGCTGCTCCGCCGCGACACGACCGGACACCTCACGAATTACGATGACGGCACTGCCATCCTGGAATTCGTGATCCAGCACGCCAAGAAATAAGGGGCCAATAAGGCGAAAGTAACCCGAAGCGTCAGTTTTGAAGTTGCGCAGTCTTGTTTTTCGCCCCAAAGGGGTGCAACTCGATAGCCCAGGGCGAAGCCCTGGGTGACGAAT
>JAYVSP010000203.1:0-5304 GCA_043775215.1 Planctomyces sp.
GGCGTAATGAACTCGCTCGCCTCTATCACTGGAAACAACACAACAAACTCGCGCCATTGAACATCAGTAAACGACAAATCTAAGACAGTCGAATTAGACATTCCCGTCTCAACGGGACGACAGCGTAATCAGCGCGACTGCAATTTGCATTTCACCCTGACTCCACCGAACTTGTCTCGATGGAATCGGGCGTTGCACGGCATCGTTGGACATGCCGAATCGTCCGAGGGCTGACGCCCATCGGCTCGCCAAGACGTCGGGAAAAAATCGTGTCGGCGAGCCGGTGGCCGTCAGGCCCCGGTACTACTGCACGACCGGCGGCTAGCGCCTTGCCGCTCATAACCCCTGAATCAAGACCTGACGACGCACTACTTGGAGGACGGCTTTCCGAAGAGCACGGGGCGTACGCGGCGAATTCGAGACGTCGATTTCCCGGACACGTCGTCCTCATCCTCAGAGGGAGTAGTTGCATCGGCCTGATCGACTTGGTCCGACGCGAGTTGCCCTTGCTCGGCTCGCAGAGTTTCCGCCGCTTGAATGGTGGCGACAGCACTGGACAGGCCCTTCAAGCCGTCTTGAGCGGAGCGCAGATTCGGATCGGCCGCGAGTGCGGAGTCATAGGCTTCTTCGGCTTGAGACATGTTCCCTTGAAGTGCCAATGCGAATCCCAGATTGGCTTGAGCTTCCGCCTTATTGCATCCGGCTTTGCGGAATTCTCGCAGTGCTTCATCCGGGCGATCTTGTGCGGTCAGCACCAGTCCCAGGTTATTGTGAGCTCGACGGTTGTTCGGTTCTGATTTCAACGCGGCACGCAATTGTTTTTCCGCATCATCCGTCTGTCCACGCAGATATAAGCTATAGCCATAATCTGTTCTTAAGTCCGCGTTGGCGGAGTCTTTGGCAATCGCTTTGCGGAAGTGCTCGTCCGACTGTTTGGCCATGCCCTGTCTGTCGAGCAGCGTGGCGAGCCGCCAGTGAGCATCCGCTCGATTGGGATCTTGCTGCAAGGCTTCCTGATAGCTTTTCACAGCCGCCTCGGTCGCTCCTTGCGATTCCTGCATCTGAGCAAAGGCGATCTGCATATCGGCCTGTTGTTTGGCCTGCGGATCGCGTCCACGGAGTCGGGCCCAGGCGGCTGACATCCGGCCGGGCTGAGCTTCGTCCGGGTCTTGCGTGGAAAGCAACTCTTGCCGCCGCGACTGAGTCTTTACCATTTTTTTCGAGGAACTGCCGGGGCGCATTCGCTCCCACAATGACAATCCCTTCGAATCGGACGAGTTAGAACCAAAGCTCTGGCAGCCTACGACGCCAACCGCGAGCACCAATATCAGCGATAGCCTCATCAATCCCTGATGCATCATCTTCTCCCTGTATGGCGCGTCTCACATATTGGCTAACGAATGCTGCCACCACCGCTAGGTCCACCACCGGCCGCACCGGTGACACCGGAACCGGAGCCTGAGTTTTGCGAGGAGCCGGCTTGAGACGAGGTTGTATTGCGGCCGACGCCTCCGGCGCTGCGTGATCCGGTCTGGTTCATCAAACTGCGATAGATGGACGATCCTTCCACACCATTCAACCCGGCACCGATTGGGAAGCCGACAACCACCGAGTCTCCAGTCGCTCCGGGAACGTAGGTCGTCAACTCGTGCAGCACGTTCGCCCGGCGCAGTTGATCGAGTTCCGTATCGGCGGACTCTTCGATCACCAGCGGTCCCCAACCCGCTTGAGACATGGACGCGACCCGAGCAATCCGTCGCCGGCCAGACGCATTGAGTTGCTCGGTTCCGTTGACGAAGTCGTAGTGATACACCGCCATGCGGGCTTGGTGGCCGCGCGGAATCGACTGATCCAGAGTTGCCGTCGTCAGGCTGCCGAAGGGAATCTCTTCAAACTCCTCCGGGTAGCCCCACCATTTGGCTTGTTGCTTCGCCTTGCACCGCGCCCAGCGACTGCATCGCGACGGTTGGCAATACTGGCAGTTGCCCCCGTTCCAAGGTTGGCAAGACTGACACGACTGGGCGTTTCCCGCGGAAACGTTCGGCGATTCCGCCACGGTTGCAGAGGACTCCCCTCCGTCCGCAGCCGGCACTGGCGGTGGAGCATTCTGGCCAAAGGCCGTCGCGCCACACGACACGGCTACTACAACCGCCAGCACAATTTGATGCATCCAATCAAAGTGTCGAAGTCTCATGGGACCATTCCCCGCAACTGTTTGTTGAAGTCGTGGGGCAGGTTTTCAACCTGCCCGTCAGTTGTTTTACAGTCTCTGTCAGTTCGTGCTGTGCGATCATCCGCTTTTCGTCAGGCAGGTTGAAAACCTGCCCCAAGAAGCGCGACGTTATTTGTTGAAGGTCTAACGGCAGGCAGGCCCATTCGATCCGGGACAGGAGTAACCGACCGGACCCGAACAATAGCGGCTTTCCAATTTCATCCGCCGAACCAGATGCAGTGGGTCGTCCCATTTGGTCGTCGAGCGGAAATCACAGCCGACGCGGCTCTCAATTCGTCCCAGCAAGTAGAACTCCAAATCGTTGGGCTCGTTGATCTCCGAACCCGGCAGCGGACCGACTTCGTGCGCCTCAATGGGTTCCACCAAGTACGGCGTCACCAAGACAATCAGTTCTTTTTCCACTCGTTGTCCGCTGTTGTTGCTGAAGAAGGCTCCCATCACCGGGATATCTCCCAATCCGGGAACGCGATTGGTTTGGTTTTCCAACGTAACTTGCAGCAAGCCGGCCATCGCCAGCGTTTGTCCCTGACGAAGTTCGACTGTGGTGTTGAACCTGCGGGTGCTCAATGCTGGAATGACGTTATTGATATTGTTCGTGGACAAGTTAATGGCCAACGAGGGATCGATCGTGCTCACTTCCGGTGTCACCGCCAAACGGATGCGTTCGTCATCCAAGATATGTGGGATGAATCCCAGCCGGACGCCGAACTCTTTGAATTGGACCGTGACCGCTCCCACCGAACTGCCCCCTTGGGTCACGGGAACGGGAAACTCACCACCGGCCAGGAACGTGGCTTCGTGTCCGTGATACGCGACCAAAGTTGGCTCGGCGAGAATCTTCAGCAAACTATTTCGCCGCAACGCCTCGACCGTGTACGCGACACTCCCATTTCCGTTGGTCAGCAAACCGGCGACAGTAGTCGCGGAATTGGCAAACGGTAAGGCCGCCGACGCTCCTTGCGACAATATGTTCGATCCCGAGATGTTCGTGCCGAAGCTCGACGTGCCGTCGGTTCCCTGAAAACTCACGCCCATTTTCCGCAAACCGGTGCGGTTCAATTCGGCCACCTGCACTTTGAGCATCACTTGCTGCGAACCAGGAATGCGGAGCAGATTGATGATCTTGGGCGTGGCGACCGCTCCGGTGACGCGCAAGTTATTCTCGACAGCATTGATGTCCTGCGGATTCGCTCCGGCTCCCCCTGGAGCCGCCTGCGCCGGCGCCTCCGGGCGAGGGTTTTGGTCGGTCGAACCCAGTTGCTGCGACTGGATGCGCCGCAATTGGGCGGCTTGAATCGAATACAGATAGGCCTCAATGGTTTCCAAGATTCGCTCGGCCTGACGTGTATCGCGCGCTTCGCCGCGCACAATGATGTGATCGCGGATTTGCTCCAATTCGATGGACGCGTCGGGAAACGCTCCGGTCAGGCGGGTACCCAGCAACTCCACATCCATCACCACGCGGACCTCGAAGCTGAATGTCCGCTGGTCGGGAGTTGTGATCGCAATGTCGGTGACGCCGATCCGATTTCCCGTGATGCGAATTTGACGCGGGCCGACCAAGTCGAAATCCAGCACCGACGGATCTCCGGCCGCGATCACCGGAGCTTGCTTGTTCGGCTGCGCCAGATCTTGCTTCAAAGTGATCAGCCGGCCCTGTCCTAGGATCACGTCGATCGTGGAACTGGGGCGATTCACATTTTCGACGAAGTTGTTGACCTCGTCGTCCTTGTTTTCCGCGTTCAGCAGCGGCTTCATAGTTCGCGGCCGAGACTTGGACTCGGACCGGGGCTGTGCCCAGGCAGTCGTCGCAAGACCCGCCAACACGATTCCCGCAACCAGCGATAGTGAGCGAATTGTCCAGCACATTGGAGTGTGCTCCAGATTTGTCGGGTCGTGATTTTCCTACGGCAAAAACTCCACAAACTCTGCTGCCGCGGTCGTGAAATCGTCAGGTCGCCGCCGTACCGATCATGCTTCGTTTTTCGTCCAGACAGATTTCACGGGAGCGGCTGAGGCCCGCCAGTTTCGCTCGGTACAACCGGATCGACCGACATTCCCTTTCGGCAGTTTCCGCACAAGCGTTGTCAGGCCCCCCCCGAACGCAGTGTTGAAGAGTCGCGCATCACGCTAACCTGATTCGGCGTGCAATTTCTGTAGCCGACGCTTTTGGGTCAGATGATTCCGTATCATGCAACTCCTTTCAGACCACTGAAGCCTGAGCGCAGGTCACAGGCAGGGAGCGGAAAAGATGGTGAGTGAAATGACCGATTCGGCGTTGTCGTGGGAGCGTGATCGCCGCTATTTGACCGTACTGGCACAGACGCAATTGGATCCGCGCTGGAGTGGCAAAGTGGACCTTTCGGGAGTCGTTCAGCAAACATTGCTGGAAGCTCATCAAGCAGCGGCCGGACTTCGGGCGAAAGAGAGCGGACAGCGATTGGCCTGGCTGCGGCGAATCCTGGCGAACAATCTCTCCGACGAACTCCGCAAATGGGCGACTGCGGCACGAGACGCTCGGCGTGACGTATCTCTTGAGGCACGCTTGGCCGAATCGTCACTGCGGTTGCAGAATTGGTTGGCCGCGGACGATCCGTCGCCGAGTTCGGCCTTGCAGCAAGAAGAGCAGATCCGGCGATTGGTTGACGCGTTGCAGAATTTGCCGGAGGCCCAGCGCGAAGCGCTGATGTTGCAGCATTGGCATGGCTGGTCATTGGCGGAGATCGCCGAGCACCTTGACCGCACGCCGGCTGCGGTTGCAGGATTGTTGAAGCGAGGACTGCGACAGTTGCGAGAATCAATGATTCAGGAGTCTCATGGATCCCTGTAACCCGAAGCGTGAGTTTTGAAGTTGCGCAGTCTTGTATTTCGCCCCAATGGGGTGCAACTCGATAGCCCAGGACGAAGCCCTGGGTGACGAATAGAACAACAATAAGAAGCCCTGAAAGGGCGAAACTCCACGGAGGTCAAAGACATCCATTTGTTTCGCCCCGACAGGGCTTGCCACGTTTTGTCCGTCAAACCCAGGGCGGCGCTACGCGGCTGACGCCGCTCCGCTCTGCCCTGGGCTA
>JAYVSP010000204.1:0-9301 GCA_043775215.1 Planctomyces sp.
ATTCGTCATTCGTCATTCGTCATTCGTCATTCGTCATTCGTCATTCGTCATTCGTCATTCGTCATTCGTCATTCGTCATTCGTCATTCGTCATTGATAAGGCCGGCCCGTACGTAAAAGGTCTCACAACTCATGTCCAAACACCCGCGAGTCATTTCACTGCTTCCCAGCGCGACCGAGATCGTGGCGTCGCTCGGCCTGATCGATCGGCTGGTGGGCCGGTCTCACGAGTGCGACTTCCCGCTCGAAGTCCAACATTTGCCGATCTGCTGCCGGCCGCGCATCGACCTCTCGCTGTCGGGAGGTGAAATTGATCGACAAATCAAAGACCATTTGCGAGACGGAGTGTCGATCTTCGAGATCGACTCAGTCCGCTTGCGCGAACTGCGACCGGACGTCATCCTGACGCAGACGCAATGCGGGGTCTGTGCTGTCACGCCGCAAGAAGTCGAAGCGGCACTCACGCCGGATGGCGAAATCGGTCCTAGCTTGATCGACTTGCATCCGCAGCGTCTGGAGCATCTGTTTTCGGACATTCACATCGTCGCAGCCGCGTTGCATGCGGTGGAGCGGGGCCATGAATTGGTCGTCGAGCTGCGCGGCAGTTTTGAAGTAGTGCGCCAAAAAGTATCCCGAGTTCGGAAGCATCCGCGGGTCGCATGTCTAGAATGGTTCGAGCCGTTGATGTCGGCTGGAAACTGGATTCCGGAACTCGTCGAATTCGCCGGCGGCCTGAATGTCGGGGCGGAGCCCGGTCAGCATTCGCCCTGTTTCGACTGGAACGACTTGCTGGAAGCTGATCCCGAAGTCATCGTGCTGATGCCGTGCGGATGGGGCATCGCACGCACTCGCGCTGAGTCCGTCGCGCTGACAAGCGCACCGCGCTGGCGGCAACTTTCAGCAGTTCGCGCGGGTCGAGTCTTCATCACCGACGGTAATCAGTTTTTCAACCGCCCGGGACCGAGACTGCTGGAATCGGCCGAAATCCTGGCCGAGATTCTGCATTCGGGTGCGTTCGACTTCGGGCATGCAGGCCGCGATTGGGAGAAACTATGAATTGGTTATTGATTATTAGTCGTTGGTCATTGGTCATTGCGACGGTCACTCTGTTGACTGTCCGGACGGACGCCGCGCGGGCTAGCGAAATCACGACGATCGCCGGAACCGGTAAGAAAGAATACTCCGGCGATGGCGGACTGGCTCGCGATGCGGGGGCCGGAGAGCCTTACGGTTTGGTGATCGGGCCGGACGGTGCCCTGTACTTTTGCGACATCGCCTTTCATGTGATTCGGCGAGTCGATGCCGCCGGCCGCATCTCGACGGTGGCTGGATCGGGCAAGAAAGGCTACGAGGGCGACGGTGGTCCGGCGACAAAAGCTCGGCTCAATGAGCCGTATGAAATTCGCTTTGGCCACGACGGCGCGATGTATTTCGTCGAAATGCAAAATCATCTCGTCCGCAAAGTCGATCCACAGACCGGCGTGATTTTGACGGTTGCCGGGACGGGCCAAGCGGGATTCAGCGGCGATGGCGGACCGGCTCGACAAGCGACGTTCAAGCAACCGCACTCGATCGCCCTAGGCGGGAAGAGATCGCTCTTCATCTGCGACACCGGAAATCAGCGCGTGCGCCGAGTTGATTTGAGTTCGGGCCTCGTCACGACGCTCACCGGCACCGGCGAGAAGTCAGTCCCGAAAGACGGTTCGTCGTTCCTGAGCGCGGCGGTCGCGGGGCCGCGAGCACTCGACTTCGCCAAAAACGGCGAACTGATCCTCACGCTGCGCGAGGGAAATTCTGTGTTTCGACTCGATCTGACAAAACAACAATTCGTGCATCTGGCTGGGATCGGGAAACAGGGTTACGCCGGCGACGGCGGCCCCGCAGTGAAGGCAACGTTGTCTGGACCGAAAGGAGTCGCGGTCGCTCCCAACGGAGACATCTTCTTGGCAGACACCGAGAGCCATACCATTCGCGTCATCCGCCAAACGACCGGCGTCATTGAGACGGTGGTCGGAGACGGCAAAAGGCATGACGGCCCGGAAGGCGATCCGCAGAGTTGCGGACTCGCGCGGCCACACGGCGTTTGCGTGGACGCTGCCGGCAACATCTTCATCGGCGACAGCGAAAACTACCGCGTCCGGAAGTTGACCGTGAAGTAGCGTGCGAACCTATTGTCCCTTCGGTCGCTTTTGTCCCTTGAAAGAGAGGCAAGGGTCCGAAGCAACCAAAGCGTGGCGTGCGAATCAGCCTGGCAGACCTAGGACGCGGCGCGCGAGGGTGGCGGGGTTCCCTCGGCGAATGGCCAGTCAGCCGGTTGATAGACGACTGCGAGTTGCGGGGTTTCCAGCCGACAGTTCTTGTCGGCGAGGCTATGCAGGGCGGCATCGAGAATGCCCGTCGTCAGCAACGTTCGTTCCACAGGGTACGCCGGCTTGCCCGTGTGGAACATCTGCTCGACGGCACGCAGCAAATGCTCGAAGTGACCGAACGGTGGACCATCCTGCACGAGATACGTGACGGCGAATGGTTTTTCTTGTCCTCGAATTGCGACCCCGCATGTGAACTCATGCGAGAAGCCGGTGCTCATCGCAATCGTGCCCTTCGTGCCATCGCGGTACTCAATCAGGTAGAAGACCGCGTCCTTGCTCATCTCTTTCGGACGCGGAACCTTGCCCGCATACGGCATGGGCGAGTGCTCGACGACGGCGTCAATCAATTCCTTTGACCAACGGCCTTCTTTTTCCGCTTGCCAGATGCCATCACCCTGAATCGACTGCACGGATTTGACGCCCGTCTCGCCTCCTTTGCGCCGCTCCATCAGGCATTGCATCCCTTCGAGAGAATGAAAGCCGTAGGCTTCGAGACCACCGTATCCGAGTGTGATCGCTTCGGTGATTTCAGAACCGATCGGGATCGTCGCGGAAGGGTCACGCCACATGACGGGCACCGACGAACCGGCCATGAACGGAATGTGCAGCTCGCGAGCCGTGTCGACCATGTGCTTCGCATCGTTCCAGGCGTACGACAAGTGTTTGTCGTTGAACACAGGGACCACCTTATTGCACTGCTTGAACGTGGCCACGATCTCATCAAAGAATCGCCGACGAGGATACATGACCTGTTTCGTGTCGGGCACAGTCGGATAATTGCCGTGCTCGCCGATGGACAGCACTCCGGCGACCGCCAACGAATCGGTACCCAGCGTGAGCGCCTCGTGGATCGTTTTCGCCGACAGAAAGTCATGCTTCTTCGCCAGCGGCCCACTGAGATCGTTGTCACCCACTTGATCAACATACATCGAGACCAGCTTCAGGTCCGGTCCGAGGCCGCCGTCCTGCGCCCAACCTTCGAGCACCTTGCCCACAATCACGTCGGCGTGCGAATTCCGATGATAAACCGTGACCACGGCGGCGATGGGCAGTTTCTCTCGCGGCTTGTCGTCGGCGAACAATCCGGGAGCGAGATGTATTCCGCTGAGAGTGAGACCCGCGGAACCGACCGACATTTCTAAAAAGCGGCGACGAGTCAAAAGGTGCGTCATGGGAATCCTCCAGGCGAATCGAATGCTGGGAACTCAGTCGAGAGTGCGGAAGAGTTTTTCCATTCGTCGTCTCATTCGATTCGTCGTGCTCGACTCGCTTTCAAATCCAAGGATGCATGACGAATCGAAGGAGACGACCAATGAATGCTTCGCGTCAGAACAACTCGTCGATCGCCTTGCCGTCCGGCAGGAGCGGAATCGGACGGCCCTGAAGGTTGACGGCATTCTGGTTGGGATCGATGCCAAGATGCTTGTAGAGCGTCGCCAGCACATCGCTGGGGCTGATCGGCCGATCGGTGGGCAGGCCGCCGTCGGGACTCGACTCGCCGATGATTTGCCCCATCTTCAGACCGCCGCCCGCCAGCAAGACGCTGCCCAGTCGCGGCCAATGTTCGCGACCTCCGGTCAGATTGATTTTCGGCGAGCGGCCGAACTCGCCCCAAACAACCAGCAGGACTTTGCGGCAGAGTTCTCGCTCGCTGAGGTCGGTGATCAGCGCCGAGAGTGCTCGATCGAGCGGTGGGCCGCTCCATTCCATACCGACGTTCGGTCCGCCGGGACTGGGCTGCTCGCGATTCTCACGCGTGATGCTGACGTGCCAGTCCCAGCGCAGGCAATCGGGAGCCGTGTTGAGTGTCACGAACGTGACTCCCGATTCCACCAAACGCCGAGCCAACAGCGCCATCTGTCCCCAGCGATGAGTTCCATATCGCTCGCGCGTGGTGGCAGATTCTTCGTTGAGGTCGAACGCTCGACGAGCTTTCGCGCTGGTGATCAACTCTAATGCGAGCCGCGCGAACGGATCGAGGCCATCCTGCGCCCGAGTCGAATCAAGTCGGCGCGGCAGCCGATCGAGTTCCGCGAGCAACGACTTGCGATCACCGATCCGGTCCAGCGTCGCGTCGTTCGCCAGTTCAAGACTGCTGGTGGCGCCGCGCAAGCGATCGAACTGAAACTCGAAGGGATACGGATCTTGCAAGACTGCGAACGGCGAATGTGACACCCCGAGATATCCCGGTCCCATCGCGTCAAAGAGATGATGGTGCATCACCGGCTCTTCCGAAAGCATGACATACGGTGGCATTCCCGGTTGCCGCGGCCCGCGATACCGCGACGCAATCGAACCGACCGACGGATAGCCGTTGCGCTTGTCTGGCTCTCGGCGCCCTTCCAGACACCAGCGCATGACACCGAAGTGATCGTCATAGGGATGCGTGAAGCTGCGGATGACCGCCGTCTTGTCGAGCACTCCCGCAGTCAAGGGCATCATCTCGCACACGAGCGCGCCGGGAAGTTTTGAAGGAATCGCTCGATACGGGCCGCGAATCTCAATCGGTGCGAGGGGTTTTGGATCGAACGTCTCGAATTGACTCGGCCCACCGCCCAGCCAGATTTGAATCACCGAAGTGTCCGGCGTGATCTGACCTTGTTCCGCCGCGAGCGATCGCAGTCGCAGAAGATCACCAAGTCCAAGACCTGCTCCACCGGCCATCAGACTCGCCGACAGAAAATGCCGGCGCGAAACTTTTCGAGACGCATGCTGCGGTTGCATAGCGATCCTCCTGGTGAGGAGTGTATCCACATTTGGAGTGCGATGATGCATCAGCGCACTCCAAAATTGACTATTTGTGGATGATCCACACGCGTGCCAAACCGGCGGCCTGAAACTTGATGTCGGTGGAATCAATGGCGAGCGTGACCTTGCATTGTCGCCCCATCATTATGGCTGACGTCACAGTGCCAGTGATCGGTTTGGAAGTAGGTTTGCGATCGACTCCGGCAGGCGCGATGCGCACGGCTTTGCCGGGCTTGAGTTGCTTGACCTGCAAGAGCGACGGTTTGAACTTGATCCGCAGGCCGCTGTTGCCCGGAGCGGACGGCACAGCTTCCACGGCGACGATCGGGCCGCTCTTGCGGTCGTTGATTTGGTCCCAAGTCCAGCTTCGCAGTTCGTCTCAAGTTCGGAACGGCAATCGCAGATCGCGGCAAGTTTTGTTCGCAACCGTTTTCTCCAGATCATCTACGGCTTTCGTGCGTCGAACCAATTCTTGACGTCCTGGAGCGACTCGAAATCTCCCACATGTCCCAACAATTGTTTGGCATCAACCCGGGAAAGCTTTTTGATCTTGGCTTGGAGCCACTTTGGAAGGCGGCCATGTTTGGATTCCAGAACCAATGTGACGGCTTCATCAAAAGCGCGTTGTTCGCCGCGTTGTTCGCCGCGTTGTTCGCCAATTTGAATCAATTCTTTGCCCAACTGCGTGTCTTCTAGGTTTGGCAATTCACCAAGTAACATGATTTGCAGCTCCTTTCGGCCTTTTGTTGGCAATCGTTGTTCGAGCCAACTCACAAAGACGTCGAGCAACGTGGACCGCGCCTTTTGCGTCAGCTTACTCGACTTGATCACACGGTAGTATGTGGCCGCTTGCGATTCCAGAACGGCAATGTCGGTTTCCAACAACGGTTTGAAGACGGCCACTAATGGATGATTGGGGGCTCGGCGTTCCACTGCCAACACGGCATCGCGGAGCACGAAGCTCCGCACGACTTGCTGCCAAGGATTCGTTTTGGGATCGAAGGACACTTTGGCAAAGAAGATGACGCCCTCAATGTCTCGCATCTCGTAGGCGCGCTGAGCGGCGGTCATTTCCTCGACCACGCGCAGGTAGATCGAATCGTCCGGCTGGAATTGAAATTCCGTCAGAGTCAGCTTCTTGGCAGGGTCAGCCGGAACAATCAGCCCATCGGCGGTTCGCTCGAGAGCTTTCACCGTCAGCGACCTGAGTTCGCATTTGCCGGGAGACGGAGTGTTCGTCAATTCGAACAGCCATTCGGGCCGAGTTTCAAAGACGAGGCAAACCTCTTTGTCGGTTCTCATCGAAATCCTTTGGCACGGCGACTTCACAGATCATCGCCCGCAACTCGGACCGGAGTCGTGGAATGACTCCGCAACCCACAATGGGTCGGGTTCCGGTGTTCACCGCATCACACCGACAAGTCCCAGCTTGCTTGCACGAGTTACATGCATCTTATCCAAACAGATCGAGCAACGGCTCGCCGGTCGATAGCGGGCGGGTGAAACCATCTCTTGCGAGACGCAGGTCCAGAGGGACGCCGAGCGAGTGGAAGATTGTGGCACCCAAATCTTGCGGTCGGACGGGGCGATCTTTGACGTAGGCTCCGTGTTTATCGGACTCGCCGTAGACTCGGCCGCCGCGGATGCCGCCGCCAGCGACAATCGTGGAATAGCAGGATGGCCAGTGCTGGCGGCCGGGGCTGGCAGCGCCGTTTTGATTGATGTTCGGAGTGCGGCCGAATTCTCCCGTGACGACCACCATCGTGTTGTCCAACATACCGCGATCCGAGAGATCAGTCAGCAACGCCGTGAGCGATTCGTCGAGACACGGCAAACACCAGCCCATGCCATACGAGCCGTTGCCGAAGGCGTTGCCCATGCCCATCTCGCCGCCGTGCATGTCCCAGCTTGAGGCGGGAGGTCCGCCGCCGCCGTTGGGAGACGGGCCTGTCCAGCCGTTGACCGTGACAAAGCCGACGCCCGACTCAACCAGCCGCCGCGCGAGCAGCAGATTCTGTCCTAGCGGATGCATGCCATAACGCTCGCGAGTGGTGGTCGATTCGCGATGCAGTTCGAACGGCTCGCGTCCTTCCGAGCCGCTCGTCAAATCGAACGCCCGACCGTGCAGGTCTTGCCAGTCTTGCGTCGAGCGATGACCTTCGCTGACGCTCGCAGACGGATTCAGACCATCCAGCAATCGGCGACGTTCCAGCATGCGATCGGGAGGCACGATCGCCGTCAATTCATCGGGGCCTTTGAAGGTCGGCATCGCCGGATGGTTCGTAGCCGAGCCGACGAACAGCGGGCTGTGCATCATTCCCAAATGGCCGCCATTGCCAATATTCACCGCGCAGAACACCGGATCGCCGACGCACTTGATCAGCCAGACATATGGAGCGATCCCACGTTCGTTGGACCGCGCCCGCGACAAAATCGAGCCGATGTACGGAGCATCGAGCGGTGCCTGCGCCTGACCGCTCAGCAGGTGGTGCATTGCGTCGAAGTGGTTGCTGATGTTCCCGACATGCGACATTGACCGAATCAAACAGAACTTGTCGGTCATCGTTGCGAGCCGAGTATGCATCTCGTTGATCCGCATCCCCGGCACCTTCGTGGCGATCGGCTGATACGGCCCGCGAATCGTGTCGGGAGCATCCGGCTTCAAGTCCCAGGTATCGAGATGGCTTGGCCCGCCGCACAACAAAATGAAAATGCACGACTTCTCAGTCGCCCCTTTGCCCAGCCCCCGCTTCGTATCGACTCCCGCCGCGACCATCCCCGGCAGGCCCAAAGGCAAGGCGCTAGCACCCGCCGCCTGAAGTAGTCGGCGGCGAGAGATCATCGAATTCGGATGTTGCATCGTGCTTACGGAACGACTCATTGCATATCCCTCGGCAAATGACCAAGCGGGCCGCCCACGCCTCGCGCGGACTGGCTGGAAACACTTTTTTATCGAGCCAGGATGATATCGAGAAAGTAAGTCAAATCAAAACAATTTGATGACTATGTCGCCATCACCGCCACCGACTTGAAACCGACTCGTCAACAGGCAGTAGTCACATCGTTCAGCGGCTCGTTGGATAACGGCGCTGCGGAGCGATTCGGATGCGAGGCTCACGGTGCCGTCGCCAAGTCGGGGACCGCTTCACGCAGCCACTGTAACGCGACGGCGGCTTCGGCCTTTTCCAAGGTCCGGCTCTTCCAGAAACTGACGAGCGCCAAAGACTCATCTCGTTCCGCGTCCGCGAGTGCGTTTTTGCGTTCGCCAAGTTAGTGCGTCCGTTGCACGACCGGCGCAGGCAAATCGGAATCCGCCAACCGCCGCAATACAGCAAGCGAGCCCCCCAAAGCTTTGCGAAGCTGCGGAGCAACATCGGTCGTGACAGCCATAGGATTCATCCCTCAAACAAAACTGATTCAGAGACAGCACGATTCTACGAATCAAAAACCTGCGAGCCTACGCCAGTTTTCAACCACGTCCTTCCTGCGAACCTTGCGTCGTCGCCCGTGACGGACGCGGCGAACACCTGCGACGACAGACGTCGCTCAAAGTCGAGCTTGGATTTCGCTGCGTGCTGGTTCGGACCGGCACCTGAGTAGCGCGGCTTGAATCTCACTCGCTCTTTCGACGCAAAGTCTGGAAAACGCGGACGTGCCGATTCGTTGGTTGTCCAGACGGTAGTCGGCCTTGATCCGATCCGTGTGCAGATCGCCCAAGAGCGACCCCGCGCGATACGCGTCGGATTGGCCGGATCGTTGAAGCTGCCGAGCGGCGTACACATGAGCATTCGCGTTTTGCGGCACGGGCCGTTCAATGTCGTCCAGGAATTGAAGCGCCAAATGGAACGCTCCGTAATAGGCTCGGCTCACGGCACTGCGCAGTGACGCCTCATCTGCGCTAGTTGCCAGCTTCCCCGCCAAGATGATGAACTCGTCGCCGGTCATGCGCGTGGATCAATGGAAAGTCGCACAGTCGACACCGCATCCGGGAATTGCCGAGCCAGCCGTTCGTGCCACTCGCACTGAGTCTTGATGATCTCTTGAGGGGTATCGTCGGATTCAACATTTAGCACCGTCCAAAACTCACTCGGTGCGTCCGGGTCCGACATCACTTCCACCGAAATGTCCCCCGGAAACAACTCATGGCTCATCCGCAGAATCGCGGTCAGGTCCAGACTGGATAAA
>JAYVSP010000205.1:0-5941 GCA_043775215.1 Planctomyces sp.
CAAAACGGTCTTTTGCTGATTGCGGGGTTGCAGTACATTCCGCCGCCCACAGGGAGGTAGGCGCGGCTGAAATGGCCGCACGGGATGCTCTTTGCGGCGAGTTCTGTCGGCTGAATATGGCCACATCACTGCGGAATTCCGGCGGAAAGGAGTCTGCCATGCCGTATGAAACATTGCGATTTCTACATGCAGCGCGAGCGTTGGTCGATCACCCGTTGCGAGACACTGGACCGATTGGACCGGACCTGCGAAGTCTCGTGCGCGGCGCAACCACGAATGCATTTCACAACGTGATCGCCGAATGCCTAGACCAGGACGTCGATTTTTTATTGCTGACCGGAGACACGCTCGATCTGTCCGATTTCAGCGTCAAGGCACGCGTCGAACTGTGCGACGGCTTTGCGCAGTTGGACGAAGCGGGCGTTCAAGTCTTTCTGGTTCCCGGCCGGCGCGATCCGGCGGCGGTTTGGAACGATTTCCCGAACCTGCCGAGCAACGTCACGGTCTTCCGGCCGGAGTCCGATGATCCCGTCGCCGTGTTGCGTGATGGCGCGGTCATTGCCTCGATCCGAGCTTTGTCGTGGCGGCAAGCGTGGTTTGCTGGAGATCAGGACGAGTCGGCGGGCCACCGCGCACGCTCTACAACCGAACATCGCCCCGCGCGAGCTACCGACGACGAAATCCCGTATGCCGATCTGACTCAACGGCGGGTCAAAGAAGCGGATGATGCGGAGACACGAGAACAGTCGACTGAGCGGTCGCCATCGAAACCCAATGCTCATCGCGACACTCGCCGCGTGGAGTCGCCGGCCGATTTGCGGCCGAACCACTTTACGATCGCCATCGTTCGCGACGGAATCGATTCACCCGACGATGATCCGCAGGCGGATTACCTCGCTATCGTCGGCGGCCGAGAACGGAACACGGTCAAGGGCTCTGATTGGCTGCTGCACAATCCGGGCGGCACGCAAGGACTGTCACCGGAGGAGTCGGGATTGCACGGCTGCTCGCTGGTGGAACTCGACGGCGACGGCGTGATTCGCTGCCGCTTCCTGCCGACCGCTCCTGTGCGGTGGGAGAATTTTGAAATCGAGATTGAGGCGAACACGACGCTCGAACAACTCGTAAAGCGGATGCAAGTGAAATGTTGCGGGTTGTGCGGCATTGAAGAACAACACCAGGTTGGCGAAGTCGACGATGCGAGTAGCCAAGAACCATCCGTCTCCGCTTCGGCAGAATCCCTGCTCGCACAGGCGTGTTTCATTCGTTGGACGATTCGAGGGAATGGCTCGCTGTTCAACTCGCTCACCACGGAGCAGTCGCAAGTGGAACTGATCGAGTGGCTGGACGCTGCTGCCGATTGGCCGCTGGAGATTCCTCGCCGGCACCTGTTCCGGTTGCTTGCGACGGCGCGGACGGAAATACGCGCGGCAGTCGACGATGAGAGTGATCAACTGGATGTCCCCACGGAGTACTGGTGGCGCATCGAACAGGCCGAAGTGCTGGGCGCGTCGGCGTGGAGCGATTTGGGTCAGGACGACGCCGAGCAATGTGAGCGACTGGCTCGCGTGAATGTCGCGGCCCCGGGTTGCGACGCAGAGGTTGTCTTCAGTCAGGCTCGACGGCACGGCAAGAAATGGTTCGGAGGGACTCGATGAAGATCACCGGAATCGAAATCGACCAATTCGGACCGTGGAGCGAACTGTCGCTGCCGCTGTCGAGCGACAGTTTGACGGTCGTTTCGGGAACAAATGAGTCGGGCAAGTCGGCGCTGCGGCGGTTCATTCGCGGTGTGCTGTTCGGTTTTCCCGCGGACGAACCGCACGGCGGTGACCGGCGAACGCGGCGACTCGCTTCGGCCGGATCGTTGCGCGTGCGGCATCAAGGACGAATGTTGGAAATCCGCCGAGCGGCTCATGACGGCGGCAGCGGATTTCTTTCGACCCGCTGGCTCGCGCCGGCAAATGCTCCCGCTGGCAATCACAGCCTGATCGAACACTGGGATTCGGAGATGAATGAAGGCTCGGACCACGCCGCGCAAGGCGAGTCCGAGTCGGCGACATTGCCTCTGTCCGCCATGCTGACGGAAGTCGTCGGTGACTTGCCGGAGAAGCTGTTCGATCAAGTTTTCTCGTTGGGCCTGCGTGAGCTTCACGAGCTCTCGTCGCTGGCGGACGCGGATGTCGCACAAGCTGTGCATGGCGAAACTCTGGGGCCTGACGGACAAGCACTGCTTGCCGCGCGCGATGAAATGTCACACAACGCGGCACGAATCTGGAACGATGAGCGGCCCGACGGCTTGCCGAAATTACTGGAGCGATACGAACAGCTCAGCGAACAAATTCGATCGCAAGGGAAGCGGGTCGAACTCTACTCCGACTTGATCCGGACGCGGCGGCAGCACGAAAAACGGCTGGTGGAATTGCAGTCGCGTCGCGCGAATGTGCAAGAGCAACTGCGCGGCTACACGCACATCGAGCAAGTTTGGACTCCGTGGCAACGCTTGCGAAACTTGCAGGCGGAGTTGCTGCGGCTGCCGCGGATCGACGACTTTCCCGACGGGGGCATCCTGCGGTTTGATCAAATCGAACAGGAACTGCACACAGCGCAGAATTGCCGTGCGGCGCTGGTGACCGAAGCGAAACAATTTCATCGAGAAGCACAGCAGATTTCCGTGCCGCGTGAACTGCGGAAGTGTTCGGCCGCGATGCGCGGACTGCTCGATCAGCGCGAGCACACTGCTCGGATGGAGGAGCGAGCTCGGACGGCTCATGCTGCGATGAAGCAGCAGAAAGAAAAACTCGACGCGCAGGTGCAAGCCCTCGGCCCGGACTGGACGTTGGTGAAACTCGAAGCCTTGGACACGTCGGTCGCGGCGCACTATCGGCTGGTGGAGAAGTCACGGCAGTACCGCCGCTCGGTATCGCGGCGCAACAAGTGGAAGCAGCGGCTGGTCCGCTTGTCCCAGCAGTGTCAGGAGCATCAAGCCGAGATCGATCAAGCCCTGCGAAAGCTCGGCGGTGTCAGTTTAGAAGATGCCTTGCGGCAGACTCGATCGCGGCGAGCGGCGGCGCCGCAAATGGCTCTGCGCGCCGTGCGAGTCCTGAATCCGCCCAGCGGCAGCGATCCGGAGATCGAACATCTGCAAATGCGGATTGTCGAATTGGAGCAGCGCCGCGTCCGCATCTCACGACAGATCGAACGTCTGGAACCGCGCTTGATCCTGCCGACGTGGGTACTGAGCGTGCTAGGCTTCTTCGCGATCGGCGGAATCGTGCTGGCGCTACTTGGGATTGCAACAGGTGTCACCAAGAGTGCTCTCGCTGGCACCGCCTATTCGCTGCTGGGCACAGTCTGCGGTGGACTCGCTTTGTCGCTGAAGATGCACTTCGAGCAACAAGTTCGCGACAGTCTGGCCGGACTGCACGAAGAGTTGCGCGACAATGAAGCTCACTTGCGAGAAGCTCGCCAAGCCTGGATGTCGACGACTGGTACCGAATCCAACTTCACGACAATTCCGATGTTTGCGGTCTCGCCGACATTGGCGGACAGCGTCGCACGAGGAGTCGTCGAACCGGAATTTGATCGCGAAGGTCAAAATTCAGATCGGGATTCAGGTCTCAATGCTCAAATCTCAGATTCTGAGTCCGATGCCGATTTCAAATCTCAAATTTCAAAACTCAAATCTGAAGATTCGTTTGCCGACGAACCCTTCACAGCCGAAGAACTCGGACGGTTGATCGGACTCAAGCAGCAGATCGCGGTCGATCAGCGTAAGCGATCGGCGTTGAATGACCGGTTTCGCGCGGCGGCTGGCGAGATGACAGTCACGCGGCAACAGTGGTGCGATACGCTCAAGCAGTTGGGCCTGCCGGAAAGCGTTCGCGTCGCGGAAACGTTCGACCTGTGGCAGCGATTGGCCGCCGCCAACGAACAACGCAAGATGTGGCAAAATGCGGACACCGAATTCAAACGGCATCTGGAGAGTCTGCAAAACACGCGGAGCCGGATCGTCCAGATTTTGCATCGGCTCAACCGTCACGACTTGGAACAGAAGGTGTCGGCCGAAGTGTTCGTCGCATGGGATCAAGACCTCAAGCAGCTTTCGGCCACGTTGCAAGAACGGCTGCGGTTGCGCCGTGAGGAACGTCGCCGCCGTGCCGAAGCGAGCGAGTATCACGAGCGAATTGACGACTTGCGTTTGCAACGTTCGGCTTTGTTGCGGCAAGGTTGCGCGACCGACCGCGACGACTATGAACGCCGCGCCACGATCGTCGCACGTCACGAAGCGCTGCAACGGCAAATCGCCGCCACGCAAGCAGAACTCGAAGCCGCCAGCCGAGCAGTTCCCGACTTGGCAATCGTCGAAGATGACCTGCTGCGATTTGATTCCAGTCAGCATTCCGCGTTGCTGACAAAATTTCGCCGCGAAGCGAGCGACACTGACCGCGAGATCGAACGGCTCCACGAAGAGCTTGGCCGCGCGCGGCAAGAGATCGAACAGCTTGAAACCGACGATGAGCCGTCCGACTGGCGACTCGAACGAGAAATCGTTCGTTCGCAAATTAAGGCCGCGGCCGAAAAGTGGCTGGCCGACGAATGGGTCGCGCAAACCATCGACGGCATTCGAGCACGTTACGAACGTGTCTGTCAGCCCGGTATTTTGGCGGGAGCGTCGCGCTATTTCGCCCGTTTGACCGAAGGCCGGTATCGCACTCTGTGGAGTCCATTGCGACACCGCTCGCTGCGAGTCGACGATGCAAGCGGCATCACCTGGCGGCTGGACCAACTCAGCGGCAGCACGCGTGAGTTGTTGTTGCTCGCCATTCGCTTGGCCCTGGTCGATGAATTCGGCAAGCGTGGATTTGACTTGCCGCTGTTGCTGGATGACGTCCTGCTGACGCTCGATCCGGCACGAGCTGCGGTCGCCGCGAACGAACTGATCGACTTCGCACGGCGAGGCCATCAGGTGTTGTTCTTCACCTGCCATCCGCACTTGACGAGTCTCTTCACGTCCGCCGGCTGCCCAAATATCCGCCTCAACCAACTTGCGGCGAACGCGGAACGATTGGCGGGGTAGTGCCGCGTCACGACTCTGGGCGGTATGGCGTTAGCCGGCGTCAGTCGGCGCTGGCCCTCTGATGGTTTAGGATCCAACGCCGCTCGATTTCCCATCCCGTTTGGAATCGTGTGAGCAGCAGACGCATCTGCCAAGTCGCAGTGGAGATTCCGCCGGAGGCCGCTGACTCATGAGCAACACCGCCGAACTGCAAACACAACTGGACCGTTTTCGCGAGGACTTCGGAAGGCTGCGGCGCGAGATCGGCCGAGTGATCGTCGGGCAGGACGAGATCGTCAGCGGAACCCTGACTTCGCTGCTGGCGGGCGGGCATGTGTTGCTCGAAGGAGTACCGGGGCTGGGGAAAACGCTGCTGGTCCGAACGCTCGCCGACGCGCTGAGTCTGAAGTTCTCACGCATCCAATTCACACCTGACCTCATGCCGGCGGACTTGATCGGCACGAACATCGTTCTGGAAGACGAGACCGGCCGGAAGCGCTTCGAGTTCCAGCAAGGTCCGGTCTTTGCCAACATCCTGCTGGCCGACGAAATCAATCGTGCAACGCCGAAGACTCAGTCTGCGTTGCTCGAAGCCATGCAAGAGCACACAGTCACGGTCGCCGGCGTGACTCATAAACTGCCGGCGCCGTTCTTCGTGCTGGCCACACAGAACCCTCTGGAGATGGAAGGGACATATCCGCTCCCCGAAGCGCAGCTCGATCGTTTTTTTTGCAAGCTGTTGGTGAAATTCCCCGCGCTGGCCGAGCTAGAATCGATCCTCGACCGCACGACGAACGTCGACCTTCCGCACGCGACTCCGGTGCTCGACGGAGTTCGCATCCGCGAGATGCAACACCTCGCGCGACAGATTCCGATCGCCGA
>JAYVSP010000206.1:0-1827 GCA_043775215.1 Planctomyces sp.
CGTCTCGTGGAACGCCCGCCCTCGCTGGCGCTTCGGGTTAGTGTGGGCCAAATCACGCGGATTCGGGATCGACCTCCTATTCACATTTGGTTCAAACCAGCGCAACCAAGTCCGGTTTGATCAAGTAGCGGCCGTGGGCATTCCACAAGTGCGTTTGGCTCCTGCCTGACTACTCGTCCTTGAACAGCTTGTACTCGACGCTTTCGACGAGCGCGAGCCAACTGGCTTCGATGATGTTTTCGCTGACGCCGACGGTGGTCCAGATTTCGTGTTCGTCTCGGCTTTCGATGACAACTCGCACGCGGGCGGCAGTTCCGGCAGTGCTGTTGATGACGCGGACCTTGTAGTCCACAAGCTGCATCTGGGCGAGACTCGGGTACGCGGGAATCAGCGCTTTTCGCAACGCGGTGTCGAGCGCGTTGACCGGTCCGTCGCCCTCGGCGACGACGTGTTCGATGCGGCCGGCGACGCGCAGTTTGATCGTCGCTTCGGTCGCCGGAGCCACATTGCCAGCCGAGACCATCGAGACGCTCTCGTCACGCAAGCCGCCGTCGGATTCGACATTAACGCGGTAGTGAATTTTCTCAAACTTCGGCGAGTACTGGCCGACGCACTTGCGGACCAGCAAGTCGAAACTCGCTTCGGCCGCTTCAAATTGATAGCCCTCGTTTTCGAGGTCTTGCACGCGATCGAGAATCTTCTGCATGAGGACCGAGTCGTGGGCAATCGCGTATTTGGTCGTCTTGGCGAGGATGTTCGACTTGCCGGAAAGTTCGCTAATGAGCACTCGCCGCACGTTACCGACAGTTTCCGGTTCGATATGTTCGTAACTCTTCGCCAAGCGGTTGACGGCATGGACGTGCATGCCTCCCTTATGAGCGAACGCGCTCTGCCCGACGAACGGCTGGCCATTGCGGTAGTTCATGTTTGCCAGCTCATAAACGTAGCGCGACAGCTCGGCGAGATGCTTCAGTCCACCTTCGGCCAGGACTTCGTAGCCGGTCTTCTTCAGCGCGAGGTTCGCCGCGACGCTGCACAAGTCGACGTTGCCGCATCGCTCGCCGATGCCGTTGATCGTCCCTTGAACTTGGATGGCTCCGGCATCGACGGCGATCAGTGAGTTGGCGACCGCCAGATCACAATCGTTGTGGCAATGAATGCCGACCGGAATGCTCAACACGTTCCGAGCGGCGGCGACGGCGACGACGATCTCTTCCGGCAGTCGTCCACCGTTCGTGTCGCACAGAACGACGATCTCGGCGCCCGCTTCTTCCGCCGCCTTAATCGTGCGCAAGGCAAAATCGGGGTTTCCGCGGAAGCCGTCGAAGAAATGCTCGGCGTCATAAAAGACTCGCTGCCCCGCGGCCTTTAGGAACCCGATCGAGTCCCGAATCATCGCCAGGTTTTCCGCCTCATCAACGCGGAGCACCTCAAAGACATGCAAGTCCCACGTCTTGCCGACAATCACACAGATCTTTGCCCGCGAATCGCGCAGAGCGACCATCCCGGTATCGTCTTCCGGAGCCGCTCCGCGCCGCCGCGTCATCCCAAACGCGGTGACGATCGCGTGCTTCAAGGGCAGGTCGCGCACCCGCGTGAAGTACTCGGCGTCCTTCGGATTCGAAAGCGGATAACCTCCCTCGACAAAGTCGAAGCCCAACTCATCCAGCCGCTGCGTGATCAGCAGCTTGTCCTGCAACGAGAAGTTCACTCCCTCGCCCTGA
Organism: Planctomyces sp.; assembly: GCA_043775215.1. GTDB lineage: Bacteria > Planctomycetota > Planctomycetia > Planctomycetales > Planctomycetaceae > SXKJ01. Next base: position 1,725 of record JAYVSP010000206.1, read on the forward strand.
CTGCCGTCGCGGAGCGTTGTGTCGTAGATTTGAATCCGAGTCATGGCCGCACCGCCTCAATTTGAGATTTGAAATTTGAAATTTGCAATTTGAAATCCACCCA
>JAYVSP010000207.1:0-5271 GCA_043775215.1 Planctomyces sp.
GGCGCAGAAATAACTGTCCGATGTCGCTGAACTCGCCAGAGTTCAGATCCGAAGTCTGGCGACTTCGGCTACGACAGTTATTGATGCGCCGGTCCTTAACCGTGTTCAAAGTTGGTGAGTTCGGTCAGCGTATGAGCGACTCCCACTGCTTGTCCCACCGCTGTGGCGAAATCGAAATCGCCGTTCGCAACTCTTGAGCAAACAACGAAACGCGAAGTTCTTCCAGCATCCAGCGACACGTCAAGAGATCGGGCTCGTGACGACCGACTTGCCGAGCGGTAGTCAGGCGGGCGAGCAACTTCCGCCAGCGCGGCTCGATGTCGAGCATTGCGCGTTGATCGCGAGCTTGTCCACCGGCCGTAAGCTTTTGGAGCCGCAGCGCGATCCCGTGGAAATAGCGAGGATATTGTTGCAACCAATCCCACGGAGTCGTCGTGAGGAAGCCAGCCTCCGTCAGCCAAGCGAGTTGTTCGCGGCAGTCGGCGATCGCCGATTGAGCAAACGTTAGTCGGCATCCTTCGACCGCTCGGCGAGCTTCCGTGTACGCTGCTATCAACGGACCGACGACTTCCAGCACTTCTTGAACGGCCGCCGGAATCCGCTGCTTTGCGACACGGATTCGCTCGTGAAACTGAGATTTGGTTTGCACCCCGTAGTGCAAGCTTCCAGCTTGCAACTGTTCTTGAGTGGTTTGAGTCGCTTTGAGTTGCAAGCTGGCAGCTTGCACTACCGGGGCGAAACACGCCCGATCGGCGATCAATTCACAAATCTGTTGCGGCAACTTGCCTTTGTCCGGCAAGGTCGCAGTCAATAATTGCCATTTGCCGACGTCCGGTAAGTGCCGCACCTGATTCTTCAATTCCTTCGTGGCTGCGAGCACAAATAGCCGGCGCAAACCGAACCGCGTGTCGAATGCGGCTCGCTCGGCCGAATCGGCCAAACGCAGCGAGACGCTGTCACCGCGATCGACCAACGATGGAAAACCTTTGAGACGCAATCCGCCGTGTTGCAGATCGACCGACACGGGCAGAACATCGAAATCCCAATCGGTCAATCCATCGCGGTTCCAACTCGAATGGTCGATCGCCGAGAAACTCGCAGACGCCTTTGCTCCGAGTTTGCTCCGCAGCTCATCGATGTCGCGGCCCGCGGCGAGCTGTTTGCCTTGTGCTCCGACAACTTTCACATTGATTCGCAAATGTGTCGGCAGATCGTCTTCACGAAAGTCCTCGGCGTTGATTCGTTGGCCGCTGAGCTTGCTGAGAATCGCGGCCATTGATTCGGTGACGTTCCCCTCGCCGAATTTGATCTGCCGGAGAACCTGCTTCGCCGTGTCGGGCACGGGAACAAACAGTCGTCGCAATTCCTTCGGCAGCGATTTGATCAACGCCGTGATTTTCTCTTCGAGCAACCCCGGCACGAGCCAACCCAGCCGGCGCGAGTCAAGTTGATTCAGCCCCTCCTGCGGCACCGAGATCGTGATTCCGTCGTCCGATTCACCTGGATCGAGCTTGTACTGCAACGGGACTTTGAGATGTTGCAGCTTAAGTTCATCGGGGAAGTCAGACGTCGCGACCGCTTCTGAAGCGGGGTTGAGCAAATCGTCGCGGGAAAAAAACAGTGACTGCTCGTTCGCCGTCAGTCGTGATTGAGTGAGCGGCACGGCGCTAGCCGCCGGTGAATCAGGATGTTTCCCGGTGCGATCACCGGCGGCTAGCGCCGTGCCGCTTACAACGCCAGCGGTATTGTGCTGACGCGCCCCGCTCGCCACCCACTTTTTCAAGCTGGCGGCATCGACGATGTCTTGCGGAAGATGCTGGTCGTAGAACTCAAACTGTGCGTCCTCTCCCTTCAGAAAATCGGCACGTCGGGATTTCACTCGCAACTCTTCCAGTTCCGCGATCAACGCGCGGTTGTGAACGAAGAACTCGGACGAGCACTCGAAATCCCCTTCGATCAAGCCGTGCTTGATAAGTAACTCTCGAGACAATGCCGGGTTGCTGCGGCCCAAACGGACTTTCCGACGTGGCACAATCGTCAGTCCAAACAATGACACTTTTTCAAACGCCATCGCCGAACCGGCTTGTCGATCCCAATGCGGCTCGCTTTCAGTCCGCGTGACGAGATGCTCGGCCAACGGTTCGATCCACGCCGGATCGATGCGTGCCGCCGTGCGCAGATACCGCTTGCTCGTCTCGACCACTTCAGCCGCCACGAGCCATTTTGGCTTCGATGCGAATACACCAGAGCCGGGCCACATTTGCGCCTTCAACCCGCCACCCGCCGAGTACTCGGACGACTCACCGTCCTTACAGGCGATGCTCGCGAGGAAGCCAGTCAGCAACGCACGGTGGATACTCTCTGAGGAAGATTTCAAATTTGAGATTTCAGATTTCAAATTTGAGATCTGAGATTTGGAATTGCTCGCCTGGGATTTGGGATTTGAGATTTGAGATTTGAGATTTGAAATCTCACCTGTGGTCTCACCGGCCCACTTTCGTTGTCCGACCTTCAACCCGCAATCACCGGCCAGCTCGACCAACTGCCGATGCAAGTCCGCCCATTCGCGCAACCGATTGAAGTTCAGAAAGTTCTGCACGCAAGCTTTGCGGACTTGGCTCTTCGACAGTGTGTCTTTGAGGTGATGAAAGAAATCCCACAGATTGAGGTATCCCAGAAAGTCTGAATCTTCGTGACGGAACGGCTTGTGCTTCTCATCAGCGGCTTGCTGTTTGTCGAGCGGCCGATCGCGCGGATCTTGAGCTTCGAGCGCGGCGGCGATGATCAGAATGTCATTCAGACAAGCCTCGTCGTGTCCGGCCAGGATGATGCGGGCGATCCGCGGATCAACGGGGAGCCTCGCCAGCTTGCGGCCAAGTTCCGTCAGGTCATTGCGATCATTGACCGCTCCGAGTTCAAACAGCGTTTTGTAGCCGTCGCGGATCGCGGTGGGCTTGGGCGGTTCGAGGAATGGGAACTCTTCGATCGGGCCAAGGTTCAGCGATTGCGTTTGCAAAATGACTGACGCGAGGTTGGTCCGCAGAATCTCCGGCGGAGTGAATCGCTCGCGCGCTTCATAATCTTTCTGATCGAACAGGCGGATGCAGACACCCGGCCCAATTCGCCCGCAGCGGCCTTTGCGTTGATCGGCGGAAGCCTGCGAGATTGCCTCAATGGGCAGCCGCTGCATCTTGCTGCGCGGCGAATACCGGCTGATCCGCGCAGTGCCGGTGTCGATGACCGCTCGAATGCGCGGCACCGTCAACGAAGACTCGGCCACGTTCGTCGCGATCACGATCCGTTTCGCCGGGCCGCGCGGCTCAAACACGCGCTGCTGTTCTGCCAGAGACAGCCGCGCGTAAAGCGGATGAATCTCGATGTCGTTCGTCCAACCGCGCCGAGCGATGTGCCCGCGGAGCAGCTTGGACGTTTCGTGAATGTCCCACTCGGTCGGCTGAAAGATCAAAATGTCCCACAGGTTCTCGGCGGCGAGTTCATCGACAGCGTCGAGGATCGCGCGGTTCGGATCATCGTCGTCTTGGAGGACGTCTTGGCGAGCGGGGGGCGTCAGCCTCCTGGTGGCACTTGCTACGAGCGGAACGGCGCTAGCCACCGGTGTCACGGAATCGATATTTCCCGGAGAAATACCGGCGGCTAGCGCCGTGCCGCTCACTCGCCAGGACGGTCGCCAGCGCAGCTCGACCGGATACATCCGCCCGCTGACTTCGAGAATTGGAGCCGGTCCGTTCGTTGATCCAAAATGCTCCGCGAACCGAGCCGCGTCGATCGTTGCCGACGTGATGATGACTTTCAGGTCCGGCCGCCTCGGCAGCAGCCGTTTCAGGTTGCCGAGCAGGAAGTCGATGTTGAGGCTTCGTTCATGAGCCTCATCCACGATGATTGTGTCGTATTGGTCGAGAAACCGGTCGGTGCGAGTCTCTGCCAATAGCACGCCATCAGTCATCAGCTTGATGAGCGTGTTGGGTTGCGTCGCATCAGTGAAGCGGACTTTGAATCCGACCGTGCTGCCGAGTGTGGTCTGCAACTCCTCGGCGACACGCGCGGCGATGGTACGAGCGGCCACTCGGCGCGGCTGCGTGTGGCCGATCAGCCCAGAAACGCCTCGTCCCATCGACAAGCAGAATTTCGGTAACTGCGTCGATTTGCCGGAGCCCGTTTCACCGCAGACGATCACGACTGGATGCTGACGAATCGCGGCTTCGATTTCCTCGCGTTTGGCGAGGATCGGGAGATCGGAATTGAAGGTAATGTTTGGGACGCTGCGTTTGCGTTGTTCACAACGCTGAACCGAGCGACGGAAATCATCTTCAAACTTCGCCAACAAATTCTCGCGCGGCCGCTGAGCCTTCTCGGCGTCACGCAGTTCACGCAGCCTCCGCCGCAACCGATGCCGGTCGCTTTGCAGGGCCTCAACGAGCCGACGTTCCCATTCCATAAGCAACATGCTGCTCATGTTGCCGGACGTGGTCCGCGGTCACAAGTCATCATCTTCGTCATAGTCGGCGACCGCCTCGGCTTCTTCATCGGAAAGAAGGCGGACATCACTTTGGGAGGGGCGGCTACTTTTGGCGAGTACAACGTCATCATCATCATCCAGGCGTTCTTCTTCGTGCCGACGGCGAGACGGCATCTGAAGCATGACCTCAGTCCCCGCGTCTTGTTCGACCATGTTGGGATCGTCGGGACCAAGATGAACTTTGTATTTGGCGTTGGCGAAAGCCAGTTCGTCGCCGGGCAGCAACGCTCCACGAGTGACTCGCTGGCCATTCACTTTCGTGCCGTTCGTGCTACCGAGGTCGCGAATAAACAGCAGTCCGTCCGTCTTAACGATCATGCAGTGCAACTTCGAGATGCTGCTGCGATCAATAAAGATGTCGCAGACACCTCGTTTGCGACCGACGATCGTGACGTCCTTCTTCAAGCGAATTGAACGCTCTCCGTCGGTGGAGATGAGCTTGGCTTCCATCGTGAAACCTCAGTTTCGGGAATCTGGGCCATTGCCCGCTGACTCAAGAGGATAGCCTGCCGAGTTTGCCCTTGCTTGAGGTGATTTCCGAAAAATCGCAATTTTCGAGAGGTTCAGGCGATGCAGTGCCTCTTCCGATGGAACCGAAAACAGCTCCGACTGGGCCGTGAATGTCGGTTGGAGCGGTTTCGCAGTCTTGAAGAACCGCTCTTTAAGCCATGCAAATGCCGACGCCTGCGATTTGGAGCCGCGCCCGTCAGGAAGCGGTGACTGTTGTCCGCTTC
>JAYVSP010000208.1:0-6761 GCA_043775215.1 Planctomyces sp.
TCCAATTCCCTGCCTCCTGTCCTGATCCGTGTTCAATCCGTGTTTCATCTGTGGCAAAAATATTTCCCGAAGTGACCTCCCTGGATTACCGAATTAGCCTTCTTTAATCGCTGGCGGCAAAACCAGAAATAAGCATTCCCGATCCCCGCGGTCGTCCTGAGGAGCAATGTTTCGTGGCCCACACCTCTCCCGGTTCAGCATACGACCTGAGGCGTCTGGCCGCCGCAGAGCTTCAATCGGGCGAACACGCTCGCATGTGGGTTGAAACTGACCTCGACCTGAACCTGAATTACCAAGCGGGGCTGCTGGTCGTCACAGATCGCCGTCTCATCGGCGTGAAGGCCGAAACCGCCTTGGGCTCTAGCCCGAACAAATTGGCCATGCTGCTGGCCAACATCCAGCAAGTGACTGCTCGCGAGCATGGTGCCGTCGGTACGCTCGAAATTTACTGTACAGATGGTCGGATCCAGCTTTGGCGATACACCGTCGGCCATGCGGTCGCCATACATCGGTTGCTTCAGCAGATCGAAAAACTCAAGCAAGCAGAAGCTGATCGGGACGAAAGTGACGACCTCGACGAATCGGCCAACATCCCAATTTGCTCAAAGTGTGGCGGAGCGCTCCCTGACAAGAAGGCGGAATGTCCTACATGCGGCCCGACTTCCGCACCTCTTCCGCCGATGACGAAGTCATTCGGTCGGCTGCTGCGGTTTGCGCAGCCTCACGCGCGGATGATGGCCCTGGCATTTGTGCTGACGCTGTTGGGTTCGTTCTTCGCGACCGTCCCCATGCCGCTCTTGGGCGAGATCATTGACAAAGTCTTGGAACCGTTTTGGAAGCAGACGACCCTCAAGTCTGCACCCGGTGCTGATTCCAATGTCATCTCAGTCATCGACGACGCTGCCGTCATCGCCCAGAGTCGCGAGCAGGCGATCTTGCTGGCCCAGTGGTACTTACTGGCGTTCTTGGGAGCGATTCTGATCTCATGGCTGGTTGGTTGGATTCGCATCTATGTCTTGGCGTGGATCAGCGAACGAGTGGCCGCCGACCTGCGCAATCAAACCTACGCACACCTACAACGGCTGTCGTTGGAGTTCTTCGGCGGGAAGCGGACCGGCGATTTGATTTCGCGAATCGATACCGACACCGATCGCATTTGCTACTTCATTGCCGTGCATCTGACTGACTTCGCGGCGGACATCGTGATGCTGTTTTTGATTGGGTGGTACATCCTGTGGAAGGATGCGTGGCTGGGAGTCGTGACGCTTTTGCCACTGCCTGTGATCGGTTGGCTGGTTCATGCCGTGCGGAGCAAGCTGCGATCCGGCTTCCAGGCAGGCAGCCGTGCCTGGGCGGAGATGACAAACGTTCTGGCTGACACGATCCCAGGAATTCGCGTGGTCAAGGCGTTCGCGCAGGAACAGCGGGAGATTGACCGATTCAAAGCGCGCAACGATCACGTCTTCCAAAAGAACAATGTCGTCAACAAGCTGTGGTCCGCGTTCAGCCCGCTGCTGGTGCTGTTCTCGGACTTGAGCCTGCTGCTGATCTGGGTCGTCGGGATTTGGCGCGTGCTCGACCACAAGCTGACGGTGGGCGTGCTTGCCGCCAGTGTGCTGCTTATCAATCGGTTTTACGGAAGAATGGAAGCCATCAGTCGCATTGTCGAACCGACGCAGCGTGCGGCCAACAGCGCGCATCGCATCTTCGAAATTCTTGATCGAGTCCCGAACATCGCCGACCCACCGAACCCCATTCGGACCGGCCGAATTCGCGGCGAAGTCGAGTTTCGAGACGTGCAGTTTCGTTACGGGACTCGTCCCATTTTGAAAGGAGTGAGTCTGCACATTCAGCCCGGCGAGATGATCGGCCTCGTCGGTCCCAGCGGAGCCGGCAAGACGACGCTGATCAACTTGGTCTGCCGCTTCCACGACGTCAGCGAAGGCGCGGTCCTGGTCGACGGCACCGACGTGCGGCAATTCGCTCTCGAAGACTATCGCTGCAATATTGGCATCGTGCTGCAAGAGCCATTTCTGTTTTACGGAACGATCGCCGACAACATTGCTTACGGTCGTCCCGACGCGACTCGCGAAGAAATCCTCTCCGCCGCGAGAGCCGCTCGCGCCCACGAATTTATCCTGCGACAACCTGACGGTTACGATTCGTTCGTCGGCGAGCGTGGCATGTCTCTCTCCGGTGGCGAACGTCAACGCATCAGCATCGCCCGCGCGTTGCTGATCGACCCGCGCATCCTGATCCTCGACGAAGCGACCTCCGCGGTGGACACCGAGACCGAACGGGAAATCCAACTCGCGCTGGAAAACCTGACGCGTGGCCGCACGACAATCGCCATCGCCCACCGTCTGAGCACGCTCCGCCGAGCCGACCGCCTCGTCGTCCTCGAACAAGGCCGCATCACCGAAATCGGCCCGCACGAAGAACTGCTCCAACGCAGTGGCACGTATTCCCGGCTGCACAAAGCCCAACTCGATATGGCTCACGGCAACGTCAGCGTCGAGACGTAGGTCGTCTCAGGCACAATAGTCACTTCACAAACACAAATTCTTTGACATTGAATAGGACGTGGCAGAGGTCAGCCCAGGCTGGCAGGTGTTTGGCGAGATCGTCGCCGGAAAGACCGAGCGAGGTGGATTGCTCGCGCAGGAACGCGATGTCGTCGGCGCGTTCGGCATCGGTCGGGGAGCGGGTGAAGGCGTCGAGGTAAAGTTGTTCGATGCGGGCTTCGGGACTGAGGCCGGGGTGCTCTTTCAGTGAGCGTTCGGCCCAGCGTTTCGACATGTCGAGGACGAATGGGTCGTTCATCAGGATTAGGGCTTGAGCCGGCACGTTCGAAATGTTGCGACGGCCGATGCCGGTGAACGGGATCGGCGTGTCGAAGGCCAGCATCATCGGCGAGAGGAAGTTGCGATTCACCGAGACGAAAATGCTGCGTCGACCGTCGCCGTCGAGCGGCCCGCTTGTGCCCGGCCGGCCGCGGCCCTGCATAAACGCCGTCAGGTGGATCGGCACGCTGGGGCCGAAGGTCTTGCGGTCTAATCGTCCAGAGATCAGCAGCATCGCGTCACGGATCGCCTCGCCTTCGAGTCGCTGAATCGGCGCGCGGTGCAGCCACAGGTTCTGCGGATCAAGTTCATTCGCTTTCGCCGCGTCGTAGCCGAACTCGTGAGAGCTCGGACGGTCATTCTTGGACTCCCCCGAAGTCTCACGACTTCGGCTACCGGCGGGAACGGACTCACTCGCCATCTGCCAGGTGCTGGTCAGCACGATTCGGCGGATTAGTCGTTTGAGCGACCAGCCGTCGGCGATGAAAGACTCAGCCAGATGATCGAGCAATTCCGGATGAGTCGGTTCTTTGCCGAGCACTCCGAAGTTATCGACCGTCTCGACAAGGCCGCGGCCGAAGAGGTGATGCCAGACGCGGTTCACGGCGACTCGCGGCACGAACGGGTTCGTCTTGTGATCGATCAACTGCTGAGCCAATTGCAACCGGCCGCTTCCTGCTTCGTGATTAGCGATTGGCTGGTCGACGCCGTCGAGCGCTTCCAAGTTTCGACGGCCGATCACTGGGCCAAGGTTCTTGTGGTTACCGCGAATGAAGACGTGCTCGTCCACGGCGTTCCCGTCGCAGATCGCAATCGCTCGTAGCGGTTCGGGAATCTCGTGGGGCAGGTTTTCAACCTGCCCGTCGGAGGACGCAGAGCCGGGCAGGTTGGAAACCTGCCCCACGAATTGCTGCGCCAAATCGTCCAGCGATTTGATCATCGGATCGGCGAGCACACTCGCGTGGCTGGAATGCGGCTCGGCGATTGGTTCCGACCCGCCGTTTGTGAATCGGATTTCGTCGCACGCGATCCAGCCGTCGCCGTCGTCAATCAACTCGATGTAGGCTCGCCGGCCGAGATAATTCTGCAAGTCACTCGCTTGGCGATGCCAGATCCACTTGCCGTCGGTGTTGACCTCGAACGTCATCCCGCCGAACAGCAGGCCGCTGAAGTCCATCATTTGATAGCCGTCGATGACCAGCCGAATCCGAGCGTTCTTGCCGGCGATGCGATAGAGAATCTGCGGCTGAGTGATCGTGAACGTCGGCGACCGCAACACTCCGCGCAGTTTCGGAGACAGCTCGCCGCTGTGCGCGATCCCGTCAACGTTGGGACCGTTGCCAAAGCTCCAGCCGGTGGCGAACCATGCGGATTTTTGATTTTTGATTTTTGATTTTTGATTTTCAGATTTCGGATCCGAAGTTTCAGAGCTCAGGTCTGTCGTTTCAGATTTAGGGTCAGAGATTTCAGATTTGAAATTTGAAATTTGGAATTTGAAATTTCCGCCGTGCTGTTGATCGACAAACTGTATCTCCGAAAAACCTTCAAACAGATCCGACTTCGACCGGGACTCGGCAAATCGATGCAATTCAGACGCCACGTGTTCTGCCAGTTGACGTTTTTTCGCTGCGAACTGTTCGGGCATTGCATCGGCCGGAAGTTGACTGAATTCGTGCCACAACCACAGCGTGTGCGACTGCGATCGAACCGCTTCCGATTGCAGTAAGCCGACCCAGCGATGCAATGTCTGTGCGTCGAGTTTATGTTCGCGAGCAACCACCTCAATGGGTCGTCGCGTTAACAAACTCCCTTTGCCGCTCGCGAAGACGATCTGGTCCAGATTGATGTGTCCCCAACCTCCTTTGTGGTCGTCGACAACTTCGAGCACCGCCTCTTGGCCAAGCCACTGCGACACATCCCAGGCCGCCGCTTCGAGCCGTTCGTCGTTCTTGCCGGTCGCCGTTTGCACGATCTTGCCGCCGACTTTCAGGTTGAGGCAGGTCTTGCCCGAATGATTGCCGCCGCCGATCAAGAATCGAATCGCCGTGTGCCGCACGACGAACGGCTTCGAGGTCAGCTTGCCGGTATTTCCGTCGTTGCCGAGATACGAATTCAGCAATCGCTTCCCCTCGAATCCTGCGACCGGCATTTGATTCTTGGCGGCACCCGCTTCCGTCCGTTCAAATGCCAAGCCCTCGGCGATCCACTTGTTTGAGAACTTTTCGGTCTCGAAGTCATCGAAGATTTCGTCCGCCAGTGGCGAGCCGCCGGCCGGTACATCGTCCGGCTTCGGCGATCCGTGCAACACCTCGCGAGCCGCCAGCAAGTATTCGGCCGCGTTTGCCCTTTTTTCCGTAGCCGAAGTCGCCAGACTTCGGTCCGAACTACTAACGCGGCGACGGAGTTCCCCGACCACCGCGTCGATCTTGCCGCCGGGATCGAGATACGCCGTCTGCCGCCGCGAACTTTGCAGGAAGCCGCTCAAGGCGTAGTAGTCCTGCGTTCTGATCGCATCAAACTTGTGATCGTGACACCGCGCACACGCGACCGTCAGGCCGAGAAACGTTTTCGAGAAAACGTCCAGTTGATTGTCGATCTTCGCGGCTTGCTCCCCTTGCACATCCACCGGAGCATGCTTGTCCTCACCGAGGAACCAGAAGCCGGTGGCGATGAGGGATTCGTTGTAGCCATCGGTGGGGTGAAGGCGGGCGGGGAGTTGAGGGTTGAGGGTGGAGGGTTGAGGGTGAGAGCGAACCGCCGTCGCTTTGCCTTGACCCTCAACCCTCAACCCTTGACCCTCAACCTTCAACAAATCCCCCGCGACGTGCTCAACCACAAACTGGTCGTACGGCACATCAGCGTTCAGCGCACGGATCACGAAGTCGCGATACTGATGCGCGTGATGCAGCGGGTAGTCGAACTCGTGGCCGAGCGTTTCAGCGTACCGCACCAGATCGAGCCAATGCCGTGCCCAGCGTTCTCCGAAGTGCGGTGAGTCGAGCAAACGGTCTACGACGCGAGCGAGTGCTTCGCGCGTTGGTGCTTTGTCGACGACGAATTCTTCCGCCTCAGCCGGTGTTGGCGGGAGGCCGATGAGTGCGAAGTAAACTCGCCGTAGCAGCGTGCGGCGATCGGCGGGCGCGGCGGGGGACAAGCCTTTCTCAATCAGCTTGGCCAAGACGAATTTGTCGATGTCATCGGCGACACTGGAGCGGGCGACACTCGGCGGTTCGTGATGCTTGATCGGCCGCCACGCCCAGTGACTCGCTTTGCGTTCGGCCAGCGGGAAGGTTTCGAGCGTGATGTCTTTGGCTGTTTCGTCCTTCCCAGAACTCCACGGCGCACCCCGTTTGACCCATTCGGTCAGGATCGCGATCTCGCCTTCGGGCATGCGTGACTTGGGAGGCATTTCGAAATCGACGTAGTTGATCGCCTTAATGAGCAAACTTTCGTCCGGCTTTCCCGGCACGATCGCCGCGCCGGAATCGCCCCCTTTGAGAGTCGCCGCTCGCGACGCGAGGCTCAACCCGCCCTTGAGTTTTTTCGTACCCGGCCCATGACACTCGAAGCACCGCGCTTCCAGCAGCGGCTTCACTTTGGTTTGGAAGAACTCGATGGAGGCGGCATCGAATGTCGGCGACCGAGACTCTTGCGACCCAGCCCGCTCACGCGGCCAGACAATGAGAACGGCAACACCGATGCCGAGCAGCAGCAGCAGGCGACATTTTGAGAGCATCGTCATGACCGCGACTCCTGCTGTGGGGCTCGACTCCATCCAACACTCTTCTGCTCGCGGACCCAGGCTTGAAACTGCAAGAGCACGTCCGCTTCTCCGATGCTCTCTTCCAGTTGGCAAAAGCGAACAAGCTCGGCGGGGCGCAAGAAGGGAAAGGCCAGACTGTGGTCAGATTCCTCGTA
>JAYVSP010000209.1:0-14796 GCA_043775215.1 Planctomyces sp.
GGCGCAGAAATAACTGTCCGATGTAGCTGAACTCGCCAGAGTTCAGATCCGAAGTCTGGCGACTTCGGCTACGACAGTTATTGATGCGCCGGTCCTTAACCCGTCCGATCGCGCAACTGTAACGCGCCCCAGATCACATCAAAATGCTACGTTGAAGCTAATAATTGCCGGTAATACTCGATCGTCTTGATCAGGCCGATACTGAGCGGCACTTGAGGTTCCCAGCCGAGCCATGTCCGTGCTCGCGTGATGTCGGGGCAGCGTTGTTTCGGGTCGTCCTTCGGAAGTGGTTCGAACTTGATCGTAGACTGCGACCCGGTTGCGGCAATCACTGCTTCCGCCAGTTCGAGCATCGACTTTTCATCGGGGTTGCCGATGTTGACTGGACCGATGTGCTCGTTGTTGTCCATCAGGCGGATCATCCCTTCGAGCAGGTCGTCGCAGTAGCAAAATGACCGCGTCTGTTTGCCGTCGCCGTAGATCGTGATCGGCTCGTTGCGCAGCGCTTGGCAGATGAAGTTCGAGATGACTCGGCCATCGTTGGGGTCCATGCGGGGACCGTAGGTGTTGAAGATGCGAATGATCCGTACCTCGACGCCATTGGATTCGTGGTAATTCATGCAGAGCGATTCGGCGATGCGTTTGCCTTCGTCGTAACAGCTTCGCGGGCCGAGCGGATTCACGTGGCCCCAGTAGTCTTCGGTCTGAGGATGCACATCCGGATCGCCATAAACTTCCGACGTGCTGGCTTGCAGGAGCCGTGCTTGGCAGCGTTTCGCCAAACCGAGCATGTTGACCATGCCGACCGTCGAGGTCTTGATCGTCTTGATCGGATTGAATTGATACGCGACGGGCGAGGCCGGGCAGGCCAAGTTGTAAATTTGGTCCGCTTCGACGATCAACGGATGAACAATGTCGTGCCGAATCAATTCGAAATGTGGATTCCCGATCAAGTGCGCGATGTTCGCCTTGCGGCCGGTAAAAAAATTGTCGACACAGATGACGTCATTGCCGCGAGCGATCAGCCGATCGCACAAATGACTTCCGAGAAAACCGGCGCCGCCGGTGACGACAATCGTGGGCATGGGATGAGTTTCCTGGCTGTCGAATTGCGTCCAATAAAAACACTAAGGACTGGCGCAGAAATAACTGTCAGATGTAGCTGAACTCACCAGAGTTCAGATCCGAAGTCTGGCGACTGCGGCTACGACAGTTATTGATGCGCCGGTCCTAAGCCGAAGCGCGAGCGAAGGGCGAACTCGCGCTGCGGATTAGTGTGGCACAAAAAACTTCTCTCAGCTTATTTCGGTTCGAGGACCGTGGCCTTTTTGATGAAGTCCAACTTGGGAAATTTCTTGTTGAGATAGGCGTTGCCTTCGTCCTGAATCACTCCTTGATCGGGCTGTTCGCCGTACTGAGCGTTGATTTTGTCAACGACCTCCATTCCTTTTATGACTTCTCCAAACGGCGTGAATCCGTCTTTGTCGAGGAAGCTGTTGTCGCCGAAGTTGATGAACAACTGCGTTGTGCGTGAGTTGGGTCGTCCCGATTTTGCATAGGTGATGAAGCCACGTTTGTTGGACTTCTTGTTCGCACCGGCCGGGCGATCGTCGGTGATGTTGGCCTCACGCCACTTGCCCTGGACTTTCGGATCGCCGTTGATGCCCCACTGCACCATGAACTTCGGAAGGACGCGGAAAAAGCGGCAATCGTCGTAAAAGCCGGCCTTCACCGCGTCGTAAAACCGAGCGGCTCCGTTCGGTGACCAGTCACGATGTACTTCGACGATGACATCGCCCTTCGACGTCTCAAACTGCACTTGGAAGGTTTCGGGAATGTCCTCCGGCTTCGAAGCCTTGTCGGCCGCGTAGACCTGCGAGGCAGCTTGCGGCAGAACGGAACCAGCGACAGCGGCCGACGCAACCGCTCCACAAAACTGACGACGAGAAACTGGTGACATGAGAATCCTTTCAGAATCAAAAAATGAGGCAGCACTTACAAAGACCCCGCGAGAAACTCGCGAGGCGACACAATTGATTGAAATTGTCGGGACGCGATGAATCAAACGATCGTACAAAAACATTGGTATCGATCACGACTTTCCGCCGGTGACGATGACTCACCATCAGTGGACCTCATCCGTGACGGTTTTGTTTTCGCCAAGCCTTGATGGCTTCTTCCGTCTTCTCGAAGTCAAACCCCGATTGGCTGGCGTCCGTACAGGAAGCCTCCAAGAGCTCTTCGTCCTCCATTCGCTGGAGGTAATCGCGTAAAGCCTCCTTAGCCATCGCCTGCGGTTTGCGAGATTTTCGCTCGGCGGCGGACATGAGGTCTTTCCACATTCGAGCGGACATCTGAAGTTGAAGTTCCGGCATGATGACTGAACTCCGGGACGAACGATTGAGAATCATCAGAAAGATTAGCGTACGACCCGCGTCTCGTCATGCGGCGGTTTGAGATTGGTGATCTCAACTCTTCGGCCGTGATCGCAACTCAGCGAACCGCGAGTTTGCTGCTTGCCAGTCGGAGCTGTTCTGCGGCGCGTAGTGCCGCATTTCGCTCGACCGGCGGACGATATCGCGGATTTCGGACAGCGAGCCGATCTCGCCGGAGGTTCTCGCCTGAACGAGTACGTTGCCCAGCGCCGTCGCCTCGACCGGACCGGTCACGACGGGCCGACCGCAGGCGTTGGCGGTGAATTGGTTGAGCAATTCGTTCTTCGTGCCGCCGCCGACGATGTGAATGACCTCGATCGGCGTACCGGTCAGTTCTTCCATCCAGCCCATGACGACGCGGTACTTCAGCGCCAGACTTTCCAGACAGCAGCGAATGAGTTGCCCTTCGGTCGTCGGCACCGGTTGATTCGTCTCTTGGCAGAAGTTTTGAATCGCGGCCGGCATGTCATCCGGGCTGAGGAACTGCGGATCGTCCGGGTCGATCAGCGATTGGAATGGTGCGGCTGCGGTGGCCAATTGGATGAGCGGAGCGTAATCGAGTGGCTTGCCGTGCCGCTCGAACGAGCGGCGGCATTCCTGCACCAGCCACAAGCCCATGATGTTTTTCAGCAGCCGATACGTGCCGTCGATGCCGCCTTCGTTGGTGACGTTCAGTTGCAATGCACGCGGCGTCAGCACGGCCTTTTGCACCTCGACTCCCATCAGTGACCAAGTCCCGGAACTGATGTAGGCCCAACTCGCCGAGCCAGTCTTCTCCGTCGGCACTGCGGCGACAGCGCTGCCCGTGTCGTGAGTCGCCGGAGCGATCACGGGAATTCGCGCCAGATTCGTGCGGCGAGAAATCTCGTCACGCAGATTTCCGAGCTTCGTTCCCGGCGGCACTACCTCCGGGAAGAAGTGCGTTGGAATTTCGAGTTTCTTCAGCAAGTCGAATGCCCAAGTCCCTTGCGTCGCATCGAAGCACTGCGTCGTCGTCGCGTTTGTGAACTCGACCACGCGACTGCCGCACAAGGCCCAGTGCAAATAATCGGGCATCATCAGAAAAACGTCGGCCATTCGCATCAGATCAGGGTTCGTTTGCCGCATCGCCAGCAGTTGATACAGCGTGTTGATTTCCATGAACTGCAAGCCGGTCGCGGCGAAGATGTCGCCGCGCGGCACTTTCGTCAGCGCATGATTGAGCATCCCTTGGCTGCGAGCATCCCGATAATGCCACGGCGCGCCGAGCATTTCGTTCGTCTTGGTCATCAACACATAATCGACGCCCCAAGTATCGACACCAATGCTGGCAATCGCCGATCCGAACTTGGCCGCCGCGGCGCTCAACCCATTCTGAATGTCGGCCCACAACCGCAGCACATCCCACCGCAACGTCCCGCCGATCTGGACCGCTCCGTTCGAAAACCGATGCAGCTCTTCAAGCCGCACCCGCTGTCCGTCAAACAAGCCAGCGACAACGCGGCCACTTTCAGCTCCCAGATCAACGGCGAGGTAACAACGGTCTGCCATGATGTCGGTTCCGGTCGGTAGTCAGAGGTCAGAGGTCAGAGGTCAGAGGTCAGAAGTCAGAAGTCAGAGGTCAGAAGTCAGAGGTCGAAGTCGGAAGTCAGAGGTCGAAGTCGGAAGTCAGGGCGAGCGCAGCTCGCCGCCATTTTTTGCCCGGTCCCCTCGCCTCGGTACTCCGGGGAGAGGGTTAGGGAGAGGGGTCGTCAGAGGCTGCCGGCTTCCGATCGCGGCTCTTCTCCGCGATCCGGCGCCGGCACAACGCTTCAATCGCCTCCAGCGCTCCGACGATATTCTGAGCGAACTCGACATTCCAGCATCGCCACACCACTAACCCTTGAGATTCCAGCCAGGCTTGCCGAGCCGCGTCTTGAGGACGTCGTTCTGGCCCATGCGAATCGCCGTCCAATTCGACCACAACTCCGGCTTCGGCACACAGGAAATCGACAATGAACGGCCCGATCGGATGCTGACGACGGAATTTCAGACCGCTGAGTCGGTGTGCTCGTAGGAACGACCACAGCTTGTCTTCCGGCGGGGTTGGGTCGTTACGCATGGCCCGGGCGAATTCGAGAAGACGAGCGTTGCGTTTCATTGCCTGATCATCCTCGTGAATCGGCAGACTCCCACGACCCCTCTCCCCGGAGTACCGGGGCGAGGGGACCGGCAGGCGGGCTGCACCCGCTTCATTCCAATCGCTTCATTGACGCGCCCGGCAAAAATATCGGGACATTAGTTTACTTTATATGAGATACCTATTATCATGCAATGGGTGTAGCGGCGGGTGGCGACCAAGGGAGTGACGGCGATGCGGCATTGGGTTGAGCCTCGGCAGCAGATTTTTTTTGACCCGTTTGCGGGGATTATTTCGCCGGCGGGGTGGAATCGGATCGCCGACGGTTGGCAGGGGGTCTTTCGCGAGTTGGTGCTGGAGCAATTGCCGATTGAGCGTCTGGGCCGCCTGCGAGTCCGCGGCAGTCCCGCCGTGACAAAAAGTTCGGGTTAGTGGACGTGAAAATCGAGATGTGAACATTTACTTTTCCCCGCGAATTCTGTCGAGCGCGTCGACAAAGACTTTAGAACGCTATGATCAAGCCACCACATTGTCCGACCTGTGATCGACCGCTCGTAGGAGAAGCCGCGCGCGAGTCCGAATTCTTTCCGTTTTGCAGCGAGCGTTGCCGTCGCGTGGACTTTTTTCGCTGGTGTGATGGCAAATACGCGATCGTCGAACCGCTCGACCCCGCCCGCATGGCTCAAGAGCTGGAGCAGCGTCGCGCGGAATTGCCACCCGACGAAGAGAACGATTGACTCGGCGCGATGGAGTCGCGACTGCCCGTGGGCTATTTACTGATTTTCAGGTTGATATTCGCGCGGTCCTTTTGGTCTTTTTTGTCCCTCTTGAAGAAGGACAAAAGGGGTCAACGGTTGGGCCGGAGTCCCTTTACAGATGGCGATGGCTTGGCCGAATTGAGCGGGCGTCTTCAAATCGTAAATGCCGCAGCCGACGATCCCAGCCGCAGTCAGGATCGAGCAGTATTGTCCCCGATGCCAGCGGTTACTGATGCCGATGGCTGTCCCGTTCTCAAAACGCAGTTCGCGGCTGTTTGCACGGGGAAGTGCATCGCTGGCCGTCATCGAGTACTCCGGCGGGCTGGGTCGACACCTATTGGGCGGCTTGAGATTCGTGGGGACTTTCGCTAGTTTTCGCCCCTCTTTGCAACCCGCCCAAAAGTCCGATAGTTAGAGGAATGAGTTGAAATGGTCATCCGCCCCCGAACGAAGCGCAAGATCGCTCTCAAGATGAAGCGCTGTCCGAAGTGCAATTGCTTGGTGAAGGCGCGCGTCCGCTGCAAACGCTGCCATCTGCTGCTGAAGAAAGATTAGAGTCAGTCATTCTCCGGCGGGCTTGTATTCTTTCTCGTCCTGGGCCTTGGCGCCAAAGGACGTTCGCAGGTCGTCCGCCGCGTTGGAGACGGTCTTTTCCGGGCCGGTGAGCTTCAAAAAATATGTCCCTTTGTCATCGGTCATGAGCATCACTTGCAGCATCCGTTGACCGGGAACCGGAATCGTCTTGCCGGCCATTGGCGGGCCGTCCGGTTTGTTGTAGGTGCCAGTCGCGTCGAAGATCAGGTACTCACCGAGCCGGCATTTGCCTGTGGTGATTTTCAGTTTCCGGTCCTTCGCGGCAAACTGATTGACCCAGCGCTTTAAGTTTTCTTCGACACCGCCTCCGCCTCCGCCAAATTGATTGACGACCAAGTCGGCCGGTTCTTTGTCGCCGTCCGCGGCATCGATCTTGAACTGTGCAACCCGCAACTTGTTGCTTGGTTCTTCCTGCTTCCAAGCCTTCGGGACAGTCAGCTTGATATCCTTGGCCGACACTTCGCGAGTCGCCTTCTCTCCGGCAACAACCAAGATCGCGGTACAACACAGCAAAGTCGCCGCGACGGCACCGGTCGACCAATGAGTATTAGTCATAAATGATATCCCCTTTGAGTTCTGGGTTCTGGGTTCTGGGTTCTGACGAATGGGACTGATGAGAATTAGGCGAATGAGACTCATTTGTCGCATCAAACCTAATTCGTCCCATTCCGGTAATCGCGAACGGGCGGCGATTCTCAAGCCGCTGCCGTCGAATTGCAACAACGCGGAGAACCGCGATAGGCTCTCGCCGATCAGATATGCGTTCAATCCGCGGGAAGGACAACATGGCGAAACAATCTGCCGGACGATTGGTGTTGATCACGGGAGTCACCAAAGGACTGGGCGAAGCCATGGCCGCGAAGTTCGCCAGTCTGGGGCATATCGTTGTCGGCTGCGGGCGATCGGCGAACGCGATCTCAGAACTGCGGCAGCGACATGCGACTCCACACCGCTTCGATGTCGTGGACGTGTCGAATGCTGGCCAAGTCGCAGAGTGGTCCGAATCGATCCTCTCGCAAAATGGGACGCCCGATTTGTTGCTCAACAACGCCGCAATCGTCAACCGCAACGCGGCACTGTGGGATGTTTCGGCCGGCGAGTTTGACAACGTCATCGACATTAATATCAAAGGTGTCGCCAACGTCCTCCGGCAGTTCGTTCCCGCGATGATCCAGCGTCGGCGAGGAGTGATCGTCAATTTTAGTTCGGGCTGGGGACGATCGACGGCGGCGGAAGTGGCTCCCTATTGCGCCACCAAGTGGGCCATCGAAGGGCTGACGCGCGCGATGGCACAGGAACTACCCGATGGCCTGGCTGCAATTCCGCTTGATCCGGGCATCATCAACACCGATATGCTGCAAAGCTGCTTCGGCTCGTCGGCGGAGCGGTTTCCCAACGCCACCGAATGGGCCGAGGTCGCCGTTCCGTTTCTGTTGCAGATATCGGCGAAAGACAATGGTGAACCGCTGAGTGTTCCGCTCTAACGCTCGAATTTCACATCGTCCGATTCCGCTGCTAATCGCTACTCAACAGCGATTCGGCACGTTCGATGATCTCGCGCACGCGACGAGTGCGAGCGTCTTCGTCACGCAATTCGGACGAGCGAAGTGCGGCGGTCCAGATGACCTTCCGCTCGCGATAGATCACGATCGTCACGCTGGCGGCTGAGTCCACCGACAGCGTTTCGCGTTCGGCCAACGTCTCCGGTCCGACGCTCAGCGGCATGTTCAGTTTTTCGTCGAACGAGATCGTTTGCAAACGTGGAGCCACCTTGGCCGGTTCGTCGCTGAGCATCACGCCGAACGCCCGCAACCCATCGGCGCGGCGACGATCGATGAGTGCATCGACCGCCTTGAGCACCGCCGACGATCCGTTCTCCAGACGCCGCAACACGACCATCACGACCGGTCGATCACCGTTGCGACAGACAAAACAAACTGACCGATTCATCTGCGGCCCTGTGATCGCTCGCACGAAGAATGACGGCACCTCTTGGCCTGCCTGCGGGCCGGAACGAAGAGGCATGTCCGCTGCCAGCACAGATGCGGCATCTTCGGCCGACAGCCGGTGAACGAAGGCCGCGGAACAAACGACGGCTCCGACACTCAGGGCGGCGAACGCGAACAAGCGACGGTTCATGAGCGAGCCTATTGAGGTCAGAATGAGTTCGGTACTGAAAGCCGCAAGCAAAAAGCTTACGGTATCGTGAGTCGAAGTCATCGGCAACATTCGTTTCGATGTCCTGTCTCCAGACGAAACATTCTAGATCCCCGTTCTCTCGGAGTCTGATGGTTGATCGAGTTGGGGCGCCGCACTGCAAAAAGCTGCGTCCGTCTCCGTACAATCCCGCCTCGATCGGGTATGCGAGTCGGCCGGGATTTTGATAGGAGCGATTAATGACGGCGAACAGTTGTTGCAACCAGGCATTGAACGTCGACCAGTCCGTGCGCGAAAGATACAGCGCGGCGGCACAACAGCCCGAGGCCGCGTTGTGTTGTCCGGTCAATTACGACCGAAGATTCTTGGAGGTGATTCCGGCGGAGATCATCGAGCGGGATTACGGATGCGGCGATCCATCACGGCATGTTAGGGCCGGGGAGGTGGTGCTCGATTTGGGTTCCGGCGGCGGGAAGATTTGTTACATCGCGGCACAGGTGGTCGGTGCGAGCGGGCGTGTGATCGGCGTGGACTGCAATGCCGAGATGCTCGCGTTGGCTCGCAAACATCAGCGGGCGGTGGCCGATCGGTTGGGGTTTGACAACGTCGAATTCCGGAAGGGAAAGATTCAAGACTTGCGGTTGGACCTGGACCGCTTCGATCAATTTTTGGCCGAGAATCCGATCCGCACGAGCAGTGATTGGTTGCGCGCGGAAGAACATGCGAACTCACAACGGCAAAGTGCGCCGTTGGTGGCTGACGGGGCGGTGGATGTCGTTGTATCGAATTGCGTGCTGAACTTGGTCCGACAGGATGATCGGCGGCAGCTCTTCGCGGAATTGCTGCGAGTGTTAATGCCGGGTGGCCGAGCGGTGATCAGCGATATCGTCAGCAGCGCGGACGTACCAGCCGAGTTGCAAGCCGATCCGCGGTTGTGGAGCGGTTGCATCAGCGGCGCATGGCGTGAGGACCGTTTCGTCGCGGCATTCGAGTCGGCGGGATTTCACGGCGTCGAGATCTTGGAGCGTCAATCGAAACCGTGGACGACCGTCGGGAGTTTCGAGTTTCGGAGCCTGACGGTGCGAGCATTCAAGCCACTGCCGACATCCCCTCGCGAGTTTCCACATGCGGTGGTGTATCGCGGTCCGTGGAAAAGTGTGACGACCGATTTTCGGATCGAGTTGCCTCGCGGAGAGCGAGTGGATGTGGGCGACGCTGATTTCGCCATGCTCGCACAGGATCCGTATCGCGATGAAGTCATCACGCTGCCAAACGCGAATGTCGAACTCGGTGCCGCGCCGACGTTCGTGTTGCTGGACGGCACACAAGCCGCCGAATCGGGTTGTTGCTCGCACGGGTCGAAGTGCTGTTGAGTCCACGAACAAAGAGCCCGCCTTTGAGAACATCGACGATTTCAGCTTCGTCATTCTTTCGTTGTTGAGTATTTGTCATTCGTCATTCCTCGTGGGAGTCTCCGATGACCGCCTTCAGTGCGAATTTGAACAAGATCGCCTTGCTCCGCAATACGCGGGACAACGGCCTTCCGAATGTCCTGCACTTCGCCCGGTTGTGCGTCTCAGCGGGTGCGGCTGGAATCACCGTGCATCCGCGGCCCGATGAACGGCATACCCGACCGAGCGACGTCCGTTTGCTGCGGCACTTGACTCGCGAACTCAAAGTGGAGTTCAATATTGAGGGCTATCCGACGGACGACTTTCTGCGGCTCGTTCACGAAGTTTGTCCGGAACAATGCACGCTGGTCCCGGATGCTCCCGATCAGAAAACGTCGGATCATGGATGGGATGTGGTCGCTCAAGCCGATCTCTTGAAGCGAGTCGTTCCGCCGCTGCGATCCGCCGGCATTCGCGTCTCAATCTTCATGGACCCGGCGCCGGAATTGATGCCGCTCGTTCCCGCGACCGGAGCAGATCGCATCGAGCTTTACACCGAGCCGTATGCCCGCGCGTTTCAGACAATGGACCAAGCCGCCTCGCTGGCGCTGTACGCCGCAACGGCTGAGGCCGCTCGGCACTTCGGTTTGGGAGTCAACGCGGGGCATGATCTGAATCTCGACAATCTTGGCTCGTTCTTGAGGACCGTGCCACATGTTGAGGAAGTTTCGATCGGTCATGCGCTGATTGCCGATGCGCTGGAACTGGGCATGGCGGAAGCGGTGCGGCGGTATGTGGCGATCTGCAATTTTTAGCTTGCTATGGGACAGATGAGACCGATGGGAGTTATCGGAATTGGAAATTGGGTACTGGGTAGCTAATGCGTTGGTCTGGGCGGCGCGCTTGGTGCTATTCTTGGATCACCGAACGCCGTGTGTGAGTAAATCAACGCAAGCAATTGGTCTGTCGCCTTGAGCGTCTCCAGCGTGGACAGCCGAAGCGGATCGTCTTGCGGGAATGCTTTCTCAGCCATCCGGTCCCGTAGCCGAGCGAGGTAATCCCGGTGAGCCTCGACTGACTTCTGGATGTCCCGCCATTGCTCGCGCGTGAGTTGCTTGCTGTTCATTGTCTAAACGCTAAACGGAACAAAACTTTTGTAACGGCCGTTTGTGCTATGAGTCACGGTCACGTGCCGCTCAACCACCCCCTTCAGTTGGTCGAATGGATCCAACCACGGCGGGCCACCGTTGCCAATCAGCCTACGATGAAGCGGCGGGAGCGCAAGTGCCTGCATACGACGCAATTCCGGTCCGGCAGACTTTGCCGACGGTGATGCCAAATACGCTTGCCAATTGTCCTGTCGCAAGTTGGCACTATAGTTGCGGTTGCAATTGAACGATCTACTGATTGTAATGCCGACGAATTCTCCGCCTATTTGTAGGGTGTTGAGGATTAGAACGCAGAGGCGGAGTTTCGGCGGCAAGTCCTTTTCACGAAGTGGGCTCGCGGTGTCTTTCAAGTTCAAAAAAGCGAATTGCGTAATTGTCGGGACGTTCAACATTTACGTTGTT
This sequence comes from Planctomyces sp., assembly GCA_043775215.1. GTDB lineage: Bacteria > Planctomycetota > Planctomycetia > Planctomycetales > Planctomycetaceae > SXKJ01. Next base: position 11,005 of record JAYVSP010000209.1, read on the forward strand.
CAACCCAGACTGCTGGTCGAATTTGGATTGCTGAAGAAGGGAAATGAGGTCAAGTTCGGGCAGACGTTGACTCAACCGGGATTTCGTTTCTCTGCTGACGTCTTGAAGAGCCAGTGGACAATTCGTCCTGATCGGTTGATTGTTGCAACTGATGACTTTGATCACGATTGCGGAAAGCAGCTAGCGACGATTCTGGACAAGCTCCGATGGACTCCGGTGACTGCTGTAGGATTCAACCTTGAGTTTGAATCAGAACACGACAATCTTGAATCACTATACCCCAAAACACATGGACCAAAGAGCTTAAATATCACCCAAAGAACTGTCCATGTTGCGATTTCCGAGCAGGATAAAATTTTCAATCTACAGGCGTCGATGCAGCAAGAAACAAATTCGCTGTCTGCCAACATTCACACGGACCTAAAAACTGATTCCCAAAGCAAAGACATCGAAAAGGCGATCCAAGCGCTGAAGCAGTTCAAAAGCGACAAAGAAAGAGCGACATCGTTACTAAGAACAGTCTTTAAGGCGAAGATTTCAAATGTCTAACACAATGATGGAATTCGACCTTCGGAATATCACGACTGGTGTCGACGACGAATTGAACTGGGTCGATGACTCTGAACGTTGGTTATTCAATAACCAAGAAGCGCTACAGCTAGTCAATCTCGGATTGAGTGAAGCGCGCAAGAGGCATTTCGCGCCGGACTCTGATGCTCCAGATTTGGATGCCGATGCTGTTTTGGCGGACTCAATTTGATTGGCTATATAGGGATAGTTCATTGCAAGGCGTGAGTTGTGTTCAACCTAAAATGGAGTGAAACCGCCGATGAAACCTACAAAGAATTGAAGAAAAAGGCCGAGCAGATCAAAGAAAACCGGGCACTAAAAAAGATCAGGAAATCATCGAAACAGGAGGGGTTGTTCAAACAAGTTCATGGTTGCATTACCAAACTACGAACAAATCCATCACATCCCGGACTTGACACAAAGCCATTTCGCTCGCTTGATAATCCATACAACAAAAATGAAAATGTCTACGAGTCATACGCTCAGAATAGGACACCAGGAGCGTATCGTGTTTTTTGGTGCTACGGACCAGATCGCAATTGGATAACACTAATTGCGATAACGCCACACCCTTGAATCTCGTGAGTTCTTCAATGGCTTGTCACCGTTTTTTGATGATGCTTGTCGTGCCACTCCGGTTCTATTGAACGGAGAATGGCCCGCGTCTTGGTGGCGCAGCAGCCTTATAGCCTGCCGGAGGGTCCGCGTGCGCGGTTGGGATCGCAACCCCTGTTCTCCGCTCAGGACGAGCGTGATGCTTTTCGCAGTTCGCGATTAGCGGATGTGTTGAGTCGGTCTCTAATCCAATCCGAGAGGCTCAAATCCACGATCTCAGCGGCATGTTGATATGCCGTCTTTTCGGCTTCATCAGCCCGAAATGGGATCACAGCTTTTCGCTCTTCTGGTTTCAACTGAGGGCGACCGCGTTTTGTATTCATGGTCAGAAGCGTCCGGCTAACTTTTTTTGAGACACGACTAATTTCGAATTGTGATTCAGGTTGCGCCGAAAAATGTGCGCGCACGATTTCAGAACGCACCAGCTGAAACTAATGAACGCATGACCGATTGCTGAAACATGACTGCGTTGCTCCTTCGAGAAATCGACGATGTTCTTACCAAACTGAGTATCCGACATTCAGTTGGAGCTTGCAAAAATGCCTTGTCAAGCGATGGCGTGGTAGTGCAAAAACACCGCAGAAATCTGATGGTTTTCAGCATACAACTTCATTCGCATCCACAGCACATTGAAGACGACGCCGGCCGTTGCGGCTGGACTTGCAACAGAGACTTGGTCAATCGAGCGACTGCTGACTGAGGCAGCCAAGGTTGAACGCGAGTTCGCCACGCTGAACTAGAAACGCGAAAGGCCGGGATTTGATCCCGGCCTTTTTCTGCTACCATCACCAACGCATTAGCTACCCAGTACCGGAAATTGCTGGCGCCAATGAATTCCAGGGGGAGGTAGTGATTCCCAACCCCTCACTCGCGGCAATATCGAGACCCACGTTAGCTCAGCGCGTGCTTGTGCAATTCCCAATAGACGTGCGCGGCTTGGGGTAGGATCAGTTGTTCCATTGCCAGCCGCACGGCGTTGGTGGAGCCAGGGAGGCTGAAGATCACTTTTCCTTTCGCGATGCCGGCCACCGCGCGGCTCATCATCGCGGCAGGTCCGATCTCTTGGTACGACAGCATGCGGAACAGTTCGCCGAAACCGTCCAGCCGCTTCTCCAATAGCGACGCCACAACATCGAAAGTCGTATCGCGCGAGGCGATCCCCGTGCCGCCGTTAGTGATGATTACCGCGATGTGAGGGTCGGCCAGGCAGTCTTGGACCACGTCTTTGATCTTCACTCGGTCATCGGGGAAAACTCGATAAAACGGGACCGTGTGCCCGGAGTTCAACAACAGATTCTTGATGAACGCACCGCTGATGTCGGTCTCCTCAGTGCGTGTGTCGGACAACGTGATGATGGCAAAGCCTAGCGATTTGACTTTCGCCGCCGCAGCGTCCTCATGGTCTTGAAAACTGGATTCAGCGATGTTCATGGTTGGACTTCCTTGACTATTGTTTAGCCAGCGGCAGCGGCAGGAATTTCACACAGACCGGTGTCGCCACCTCAATCGTTGAACCCGTCGGTTCCAGCTTGCCCGTCGCCGGATCGATGCGGAAAACGATCACGCTGTCTCCGTCTTGGTTGGCCACCAGCAAGTACTTCCCGGTCGGGTCGATGTTGAAGTTACGCGGTGTCTTAATCCCTTGGCCTTGATGACCGACGGCTGTCAGTTTTCCGGTTGCTGAGTCGATCGCAAAGATCGCAATGCTGTGATGGCCGCGATTCGAACCGTACAAAAACTTGCCGCTGGGGTGTACGACGACCTCGGCGGTCGACATCCCTTTGCGGTCCGTGACTCCTTCGGGCAGCGTCGTGATCGTCTGCTGCGGGGTGAGCACTCCTTTGTCGGCCTCATACTGAAACGCAGTCACAGTCAACGACATCTCGTTGATGACGTACGCAGACTTGCCATTCGGATGAAACGCGAAATGCCGAGGACCAGAACCCGCCTCGACCTTCGCTTCCGGCGGATCGTTTGGAGTGATCGAACCCTTGCCGGCGTCAAAGCGGTAGACCTTCACCGCGTCCAAACCGAGATCGGCCACGAACGCGAAGCGATTCTTCGCATCCACATTGATCGAGTGCGCGTGCGGTGATTCCTGCCGTCCCTTGTTGACGCTCGAACCGACATGTTGCACGAAGCTGGATGCCTCGCCGAGCTTCCCGTCCGCCTGAATCGGCAAGACCTCCGCGCTGCCGCCGCCGTAATTCGCGACCAGTATGTTTTTGCCTTCGCGATCGACGACCACATGACATGGTCCCGGGCCGCCGGATGACTGTTGATTCAGCAGTGTGAGGTTTCCGGTCGCCGCGTCAATCGCGAACGCGTTCACCGCTCCTGCCTTCTTCCCGCCGAAGTCGCTGATCTCGCCGACCGAGTACAAAAATTTCTGGTTCGGGGCGATCGCCAAAAACGACGGGCTGGCCGCTTCCCCCGCCAGCACCGGCGGCGACAACTGGCCGGTCGCCAGATCGAGCTCGCTGCGATAGATCCCCTTGCTCACCTTCCCGGTGTACGTCCCGAAGTACACGCGCTGCTTTCCGCTCGGCGTTTCCGCCGCCAGCACGACCGAAGCTGTCATTCCGCACAGACAGATCACGCCAAACA
>JAYVSP010000210.1:0-2862 GCA_043775215.1 Planctomyces sp.
TCCAATTCCCTGCCTCCTGTCCTGATCCGTGTTCAATCCGTGTTTCATCTGTGGCAAAATATTTCCCGAAGTGACCTCCCTGGATTACCGAATGAGCCATGTTGAAATGGAATAGCGATTGATGAGCAAAGATTGTTGAAGTGAACTGATATCGGGCGGACGCCGCTTCGTCCTTCAGTAGTCAAACCAAAGTCCGGCTCCGCAGAGCGTTTCATTGCGGCCGACGAACGAGTATTGGATCGCCGGACCGGTGTAATACTGCACGCCCAAACGGAAGAGGTGATTGGTTTGTTCGCCGCGCCACTGCCAGCCAGCCACCGTGTTGATGCTGCTGATCCAGTTGTTGTCTTCTCGCGTATGACCGTTGACGGCGAAATAAGGGGCGCCATGAAAGCCGTAAGCACGTAGCGGCGTGTATTGAAAGCCGTACTGAAACTCCAAAGGTTTCGCTCCGCCCTCGTGGCCAGCGGCATACCCGATTTCTCCGTAGATCTGCATGTCGGGCGTCACATCTTGCGTCCAGCCGATGATCGCCGAATCGCGCACGTAATTCAGACGCAAGAAGCCAGGATTTCTGATCAGGAACTCATCACCGATGTGCGAGCTAATGTGATAGTATCCGGCCTTGAAGGCATTTGGACCAAAACGCCACGTGGAGAGCAGTCCGAACCGGAAGTCCGCGGCCTCCACATCGGAGTGCTGTTGGGGATCGATTCGTACCTGAGCTCCACCCTCGACGTCCAACTGCCAACCTTGGGGATTGACCGCGTCATCCGTGCCGTAGCGCAGGACACCGAATCGGCCGCCCAACTGCGGTTCCCAGACGAGTCCCCTCCCTGTTTCGTGCAGCCACACGGATTGAAACCGCGGCTCCTTCTCGCCAGCGATGTAAGACCTGTACATCAGCCCGGCGGGCAGAATGTGATAGCCGAAGTCCGCGCCATTTCCGTTTGAACATTCATCAGGAACGAATCGCTTGGCGGCATCCAGGAACGGCGGTTCCTCATCCGGCAAGAATTGCTCATCACCTGAGACAGGCTCGAATCCCATCGTGAGACGGACGTCGTCTGCTCTGACTGAGTCTACAAAATGGCCGTCCCATCCCGTTGGAAACGGGATGTTAAAGGGGCAGAATAAGACCGCCCAGCAAGTCAACCAGAGCGTCCAATGCCGCCGCAAGACCTGTCCTCCTGACGGCGCGTGCCGGTCCAACCGTAACGGTGGATGGCCGCGAGCGAAAATCACGGTTGCCGAGTCAGGGTTCGTATCGGATGGTCGTCAGCGAAAGTACCACGGAAGCGGTGCTGCCTAACTGACTCGACACGGAAAGAATGGGCAAAATACCGCGCGTATCAATGCCACGTTTGAGGAAGACTTGGCAATCTGATCGGATTTTCTCGATAGGCCCGTGCCCGAAGACGATTCTCAAGTTGTGGCCGGCTCCGTCTAATTCCTGTGATCTGACCTCTGATATCCGGAGTGGTACTTGTGACGTGTCTTGATTGGCTTCGCGGCTTGCGAACAGCGCTATGGATGCTGAGCGTGGTGAGCGTACTCGCGAATGGCCGCGAAGCGCTGGGCCAGAATGCATTCAGTCAATGGGCACTGCGACCGGCAAATTCCGCGAGCAACGGAGTAGGTTTGGACTCCGTTCCGATTGGGCCAGGACAGAGTCTCAACTTACAGCTCGGCTTTGATGCGGGCGACGGCAAGAACAGTGACGCTGACGAAACGTGGTTCTCAGGCAGACCAGTGGAGCGGACAGCGGCGTATCAAAACCAGTATCCGTTGTCGGGGGACTCTAGCGATTTGCTTCCGGACGAACGATTCTTGAACAGAGACTTGCCGGAAGAGTCCGCGATGGCGGAGAACGTGCCGCCAAGCAATCGGCTCTTTGACGAACAGATCGAGCAGCCCTGGATCATTTGGAAAAAGACCACCAGCACGGGAACATGGATCGCTCCGAAGAACGACGATGGGCTGGGGATTTCGACGCTCGATGTGCGCGGTTCGATTGAGTTCCCTGAATTTCAGGCCGTATGGTTTGTCCCACGTTTTGGTTGGCACGGGCTCAATGGTCCGAAGACCAATGATTTGCCGTCGCAACTTTACGATTTCTCGTTTGAGACGGTCGTGGCCTTTCCCGTGGGAGAACACCTGATCGTACAAACGGCGATCGCTCCCAGCCTCTTCAGTGACTTGAACAATACAAGTTCGGGAGCTTTTCGCTTGCCAGGACGATTGCTGGCATTTTGGAAATGCTCGGATCGGTTCACGCTGACTGGCGGCGTGTTTTATCTCGACCGCGATGATGTAAAATGGTTGCCCGTCGCGGGATTCTTGTGGTATCCATCGGACGATGTGAAGGTTGAGCTGATGGCTCCGCGACCACGCATCGCCTGGCGGACATCGCATGCTGAGGGTCAGGAATCCTGGCTGTACCTCGTCGGCGAGTTCGGCGGCGGAACTTGGGCCATTCATCGCGCATCTGGCGTTAATGACGTTGTGACACTGCAAGACTATCGAGCGCTCGTCGGGTTTGAACGCAAATCAACGACGGTGAGAAGTTGGTGGCTCGAAGCAGGCTATGTCTTCAGCCGCCGAATCCAATTCACATCGAAAATCGGCGACAGCGATCTGTCTTCCAGCGTGCTCGCCCGAGTGGGTTTGTCGTTCTGAGCGTCGCTTAGATTTTCTTGTTGTGCTGCGTGCATTTCGCGGCCGGGGTCAGACACTTCGGAATTCGGAATTGGCAGAATTCGACTTAGGACCGGCGCATCAATAACTGTCGTAGCCGAAGTCGCCAGACTTCGGATCTGAACTCTGGCGAGTTCAGCGACATCTGACAGTTATTTCTGCGCC
>JAYVSP010000211.1:0-6869 GCA_043775215.1 Planctomyces sp.
GCGAAGTGTGGCGGATCGGAGGCGGTACGCGCGACTCCGACAGCATTTCGTTCAGCCCCGACGGGCGGCGGATCGCGGCCGGTTTTCATTCGACGATCCAGCTCGTGGACTCGGCCACCGGGAAACTCAACACGACGATCAACCGGACCGGAGCGACGATCACGGCGGTCGCATTCGGCTCCGACAACACGACACTCGTCAGCGGCGATGAACAAGGCACCATTGAATTCTGGAATGGCGAACAACGCAGTTGGTCCGCGCAGGCCGATGGAGGTGCGATCCGCTGCGTCGCGTACAGCCGTGACGACCGCTGGATTGCCGCCGTGAGCCAGTCGCTTCGTCTGACGGTGTGGGATGCGGCAACGGGCCAGGATAAATTTTCGACGACCGATCCAGGCGGGATTTACTGTGTCCGGTTTAGCCCGGACAGCAAGCGGCTCGTCGCCGGTTGCGCGGACACGAACATCCGGTTCTGGTCGGTGGAATCCGGCCAGCAGATTTTTACGCTGAGCGGACAGAAAGGACGAGTGTTCTCGCTGGCGTTCAGCCCCGACGGGCGACGGCTCGTCAGCGGCGGTGACGGCGGAAGCGTCCGCGTCTGGGACAGTGGCCGAGAATTCCCGTAGCTGAATTCGCCAGAATTCAGACCATTTTGCAGCACCCTGACCTCTGGCAAGTTCAGCGATCAAAACCACCAACCATTTTCACATGTCTTCCGGAGAACATCCCATGTCCACGCGACTTTGCCTGACGCTCGTCCTTGCCGCCACGCTGACCGGTTGCGGAACCAGCCCCGCGCCGACTCCCACTACGCCCTCGACTGTAGCACCGGCCACTCCGGCGATGCTTCCCGCCGGCACCGCGAACGACAATGCTTCCGTCGCGACGCTGCTGGGCAAGCCCGTCCTGGCAAGCGACTGCCTCAGCCCCAGCAACGGTATCGGGTCCGTCGAGGTCGGGCTGCACAGCCTGATCCTCAGTGTTTTGATGGAGGATTTCTGCGATCCGCAATCGCTCACGCTGACGCAGACGGAGATCGACGCCTTTTGGCAGAGGATGCAGGCTGTCGCCGCAAGCGGCGGCAAAGGTCCAACCCCCACGCCGCCTTTCGACGAAGCCAAGGTCCAAGCCAGGCTCGAAGACGTGCGCCGCAAGCTCGCCGCTCCCAATCTTGCGTGGCTGGAACGGCTGACTCTGCAAGGGCAGGAGCGGGGATCGGTGCAGGCCTTGGAACAGAAGTCCGTGCCGGCCACGTTGGCCTATGAGAACCTGCTGCCGCTGCGCAGCCAAGAGGCGCTTTACAAGAAGTACGGCGGCAAGGTGGTCGGAATGCAGATCAGCGTCGTACCTGTCGAGGCGATGTTGAAGCTGGTTCAGGAGGCCGAGGCATCCGGAAAACTGGTATTCCACGACGAGGGCCTGAAACAGGCATTCTGGAAGCGAATGAACGAATTCCTGGCGTACCCGGAATTGCCTCCGGAACGAGTGGACTTCAGTCTGCCGGCTTGGTTGCAGATGGCCGTTCCAAGTCCCGCCTCCGCTCCGGTTGCGTCACCTCCGGCTGCATCGACCCCGTCCGCTTCGCTCGACTTCGATCATTTGGTCGGCACCGGCTAGAATCGTTGAATCGACGACGACACGTTCGACAATTGGACGCGGATCAAAGACGAAACAGATCGCAGTCTCTTCGACGCGACGACGGAGGCGCGGCGAAAGAAATGATCGGCAACTCAACAATCACAAGTAGGAACCGCTCGATGAAAATGATTTTTGTTACGGCGTGTTTGGTTATGGCCTGCGGAAGTGTGTGGGCTCAACAGCCACGGGAGAAGCCGAAGGAACTCGCAGTCCTCGGCCAGTACGTCGGCGACTGGACCTCCGACGTCACGAGCAAGCCTGCGGAGTGGACGCCGCGGGAGATCAAGTACCGGACCGCGAACCACGCCGAGTTCGTTCCTAACGGCCGGTTTCTTCAGCACATTGAAGTGAATCACATCGTTGGAGAACCCGAAAAAGTCACGAAGGCGATCTGGTTCCAGACATTTGAAACGGCATCGTCCAAATACGTCACCTGGTTCTTCCAGTCATCGGGCATCATCACCCATTCGACAGGAACCTGGGATGCAGCGCGCAGGACGTTTAACCACACCGATGTGGAACCGCCGCCGAACACCACCAACAGATTCTCGGAACGATTTCGCGACGCGGCCACAATTGACGGTTCGTTAGTCTTCACCGGCAACGACGGCCGCAAGATGTTCGACATGGCTTGGACTCGGAAGCGACAAGCGGGCATCGCCGGCAAACCTCTGGCGGAACAATGGGCGAAGATCGGCACGCCGATTGAACCGATCCCAGACGAAGTGAAGAAGCTGGAACCATTCATTGGCCCCAAAGATGTCGAGTTCATCCATCGACCGTCGGTTGTCTCGCCGCAAGGAGGCACCACAAAGACGAGCACATCGGGCGAATGGATTCTCGACGGCCGCTTTGTCCTCGCTCGCACAGGAGTTGGTGAAAGGGAGTCGCTGTTCGTCACCGGCTACGACACGAACAAGCAAGCGTTTCGCTACGTCCGCATGGGGGCCAACGGAGAACTCGAAGAAAACATCGGCCAGTGGAACGAAGCCGCCAAGTCGTTCGAGTGGAAGGGAGTCGGTGACGGGACCGGTCTGACGCGAACTGCAACGAGCCGACTGATAGGCAACGGCGCGATCGAAACACACATCCTCACCAAGACTCAGGACGGCAAAGTCCAGATGGACCTGACGATGAAATCGACGCCGCGAAAGTAAGACGGAGGAATTGAAACACAGAGGCCCGGAGGACACAGAGTTTCATGGGTGCTTACTTTCCCTGTGCTCTCCGTGGCTCTGTGTTTCAAAAATGAACCGAGCGGCAGAAAGGACGGACGATGACATGGAACATTCAATTTTCCTCGCGAAACTGCTCGGCGTGATTCTTGTCTGGGACATCCCACCGATTGATCCGCTCAAAGCCGTCAAGATCAAGCGAGAGTGAATTCGGCACCACGCAACAACCATCCTGCCTGACAATGTGAAATCCACCATCACCTGAACCAGAAAGAGCTGTCATGTCTGAATCAGAAAATAAATCCAGCGATCACAACACGGCTGGACCGCAGCGCAAGAAATTTCAACTTCGACTCTTGATCGGAATGCTCTTAATGAACCTCGGCATCAGCTTCACCACGATCACGACGATGAATCACCTGAAGCGACAACCGCCGGAGCCACTCGGTTTCGATCTGACCCTCAGGTACTGCGACGGCGGCTTCATTGCCTTCGGAGTGGCCACGACCGTGTTGGGTTTCATTCTGTTGTGGAGCGATTCTCGCCACAGAATAGGCGCGTTCGGAATACTCTTGCTGAACCTCGGCATCACCTTCACCACAATCACGACGATGAATCACCTGAAGCAACAACCGCCGGAACCACTCGGTTTCGATCTGCCCCTCAGAGACGGCGACGGAGGCTTCATTGCCTACGGAGTGGCCACGGCCGTGTTGGGCTTCATTCTGATTTGGATGGAACCTCGACACAGAAAAAACGCGTGAGGTGGTGGAAGGAAAAAGGAGTCAGAAATTATTGAAGTCGTTCACAAGGAGACCGCTCATGAATCAATCAGCCACGGAAGCCAAATCGTCAGCCGCTGGCAAACCGCCTTTGATCGCCACTGCTGTCGGCACCACGGGCGCGGCACTGCTGGACTTGGCAGTCGGCCTTTTGTCCATAGCCAACCTATCGCCAGCCACGCAATCGACGCAGATGCCGATCATCGCGATCTTCGTCCTCATTTCGTTGGGGTTGATCGCCTTGGCGGTGCTCCAGTGGGTGCTTTACTTCCGAGCGTATGTCGATTTCCGAATCGATCAGTTACGTCAGCAACAGCAGAGCAGCGTCACACAGCCGCCGCTCGCTTCTGCGCCCGCGCGTGACTGATGGCACGCTTGAGGCATTGAGGTTCCGCGTCTCCAAACAGAATTCGTCCCTTTTCCTGGGGAGTTGATCAGATGACGTGGCCACACATGGTTGGATTTGCGTTCGCGGGTTTGGGCGCGGTGGGGTTTTGCTTGATGATCGCCGCGTTCGTTATGACATCAATTCAAGGAGGCTGGAATAAATCCATCCAGGAGCCGATCGCCGAAGGCCGCTGGCCGATGCCCAGAAGACTGATGCTGGTTGGGGCGTGTCTCGGAATGCTCATGTTCATCGGCGTTGCTGTGCTCCGCCTGATCATGGGGCCGTTTCCCTGGGGAACGTGACAATTCAAGACTACACAACTTCCAGGAGTTCACTGAGATGGGAAAGACAACGACAGTCGCCGAACGCCGACATCTGCGGTTCGAGTCGCTCGACGAGGTTCTCGCGGATGCGGAGAACCTCGCCGTTCTTCCAACTCGGCAGCTTGGCAACTGGTCGCTGGGGCAAAACTTGATGCACTTGGCCACGGTCTACGAGAAGTCGATTGATGGCACTGATTTTCGGCCGGGATGGTTCCTCCGCGTTTTCGCCAAGGTCTTCATGCCGCTGTGGAAACGCTGGGCTCTGAGCAGGGGAATCCCGGCGGGCATTCGTCCGCCAGCCGTCATGTTCAGAGAGGTGACACCGCCGGATCAGGTCAGCACCGAAGATGGCCTGCGGGCCATCCGCCGAGCGATCGGTCGCTTGAAGGCCGAGAGCCAGCGGGATTGGGAGCAATGCTTCCACTCTTTCACTCGTAGCGAGTGGGACCAGTTTCACATGCGACATGCGGAGTTACATCTGAGCTTCATTGTCCCCGAGGAAATCACCCCCAACGTCAGTGTGAGCCAATCGCATGAATAAGATCGTCCTGCCAATTCTGGCTGCGTTGCCGGGCGTGATTGTCGGAATCATTGTCGGTGGCAGCCGGTTGCCCGCCCGTTAATTTTGGGTTAGCCTTCAAAGGTAGAAAAAATCATGAGCGAAGAGAAACGATTCAGCGTCGAGCGCGGGGTTCAAGGTTGTTTGGCCGCCGCTGCGATTTCGTTGGTTGTGAATTTGTTTATCGCATTGGTGATCACCAAGTGGCTCGGACTGATTTCGATCGAAACAGAACGCGTCCTGCTCGCCTTCGTCTGGTTTTTTTCCGTTTGTTTTGCTGGCTATGTCGCCTCGCGACTGGGCAAAACCACGGGTTGGACAAACTCTTTGTTTGTCGGCCTCCTCGCCGAATTCGTGATATATTCCAAATTTGCCAAAGGAGGAGCAGACCGGACGTTCTGGGAACCTGTCCTGGAATTGATCAAGGATCCCGGCACACATTGGCCGCGCCTCGTAGGGCTGGGGCTGACAATTCCCGTCGCGATCCTCGGGGGCATCCTTTGGCAGAAGACCGGAGGCTTACAGTTGTCTGATTCTGATCAGGGCCAGTCGGCACCGGCAAACACTCCCAAGCGCACCGAGGAATAGAACCTGTCGGTCGAGGCAGGGGGAACCAAGCGGTTGTTGAATGGGTCGGCATCACCTCTTGCCGAGAGACAACCGGATGACCACCGATTTGGCAACGGATCTTTGCCGTTCGGCGAAACCAACCACTCAGAGAACTGGAGACGCCGATGGATTCCTGGGACTGGAATGAAATACTGTGGACCCTGGGATTTCTGGGCATAACCTACCTGCCCTTGCAATGTGTGGCGCTCTGGAAGTGTCGGGGCGGCGCACGAGTGGCTGCCGCGCTGCCGCTGTTGGTGATGGTCCCGATGTGGTTCAGTGATTTCCAGCCGTTGGATTTCGACCTCGGCAGCCGAACGGCGATGTACTTCGTGTGCCCGTATCTGCCGGCGATGATTTATCTCACCGTTGTTTCGCTCGTCGGCACTCGCCGCGCGAATGTCTGCCCACGCTGCGGTCACAAGGCACCCAGCAAGTCGTTTAAGATGACACGCTCCACCGCACGCTGCGAGAAGTGCGACACCTCAACTTCAAAAGGAGACCACTCATGAATCAATCACCGACCCGTTGTCCGAAGTGCGAGGGACAGATGGAACTGGGATTTATTCTCGACACCAACCAAGGAGGTCAGATCGTCAGCCGCTGGGCGACTGGAACGCCACAAAAGTCCTTCTGGACGGGAACGAAACGGATTCCCGAAGAGAGTGTCATTCCCATCGGCGCGTTCCGCTGCGCGTCGTGCGGCTACCTGGAGTCATACGCGCGACCGGAATTCGCCGCGCAATGAAACTCACAGGAACTTCACAGATTCACGGCAGACGGAGTCAACCATGCTCGCTTTCGGAATCATTGTCGTCCTGCTTTTGATTGCCGGTCCCTGTGTGCTGGCCGGGTGGATCGGCACGCGTGTCCGGTTTCCGGCGCTCGCCTTTGTCATCGCGTGGGTGTTGACTCCGATCATCAGTTATGTCGCCACACAGATCCTGATCCCGGTGCTCCGAGCAGTGATTCCGCCCGGCAACGATGGCACGGGGGTCATCATGATTCCCTTCTTCGGCACCGTGACGGGACTCGTCGCCGGACTTGTTGCCGCCGTCATCGTCAGCCGACGCAAGGCCAAAGCGGCGAAGGCGTCTATTGTCGCCCCATCAGAACGAGGAGACTCCGCATGAATTCACCAACCGATCCACCTCGGTCGCTCGCGGCGAAAGCGTCTTGGGGTTCGCTCGGATTGGCGCTCGGCGGCGTGGGCGGCTGTTTCTTCCTGCAACTGCTGAATCTGATTGTGCGATTTGAATCTAACGAACGCGGCGTGCTTGTCGGGACTCTGCCGCGCACCGCGCTCTATGTGCCGTGGGCCGGTGAGGCGCTGGCCGTCGTTGTTGGTGTCGTGAGCTTCCTGCTCATCCGTCGGCACGACATCGCGTCGAAGAC
>JAYVSP010000212.1:0-6101 GCA_043775215.1 Planctomyces sp.
CGAAGGCTGGGGCAAACGAAGTCACCCGCAATTTCTGCCGATTACAGAAGCATGCCGTCGTACAGGAACACTGCGATTGCGCCGAAGCAGATTGGAATCCCGTAAGGCAACAGTCGCATCGTCGGCTTGCGATCCGCCGCGATCGCGGCCACTCCGCCGACGCCCAATTTTTTCATGTCCATCCACTCCTGGATGATCACCAGGAAGTTGATGGTGTGACGTTTCCAATCGTGTTGCAAACCGACCATGAGCACGGCCATGACCGCACCGATCATGGCGGTGGCCGCGAAGACTTCTAGAATGACGACTGGACCGAGCCACGCGCCGATTCCCGCCATCAGTTTCACGTCGCCGGCACCCATGCCACCCAGCATCCACAGCCAAAAGAGTGTGCAGAGTCCAACGATCGCTCCGAGCAAACCGCCAATCAAACCGCGATCCCATTCTCCCCAGCCCGTCCCGAACCACAGCACGTTGAACGCTAGGCCGGACAGTACCATTGGGAACGTGATCCAGTTCGGCACGCGGAGCTGCTTGCCGTCGATCCACGCAGCGACGATCAACACGACCGTCACCAGTTTTACATGCCATTGATTGAGCAACAGTTCTTGCCAGTCCATCTTGATTGGCCTTTCGAGTGAAGTTTGATTCGAGGGGAGAAATCGGTGGTTGCACGGATCGGGGGGTTAACCGCGTGACAACACCGGCGACATTCGGGTGGGGTGGTCGGGCGGTGGGGCAGTGGGGAGAAGACATCATAGTCCATCACCCCATCACCCACCTCCCCACCTCCCCATCAATTCGCCTTACGGCCGGCCAGACAGGCACAGCCAACCGACGGTCGAGGCCACAGCGACGAATGACGTCGTTATGAACTCTTGTAATTGTGAGATTTCCAAGTTCATCCAAAACGGAAACATGACGGCACCCTTGCTGAAAACAGCCGATCCGTCTCACCGGGGGCAAACCCGGCAAGACGGTCGGCGAATGAAATTGATCAAGGCAACTGCGAGTTGCCATAGATTTAGATCGCGTCCAAAGCGGTCGTGGTCTTCTGGAAGGTCGTGTTGGCTTTCGTGCCGATGGCCGTGATCGTGCCGATGCAGACCACAACAATCAGAGCCAGCATGACGGCGTATTCAACCGCGGTCGGGCCATCTTCCGATGCCAGGAATTTCTTGAGCAGATTCATGATTGTCTCACCTTACTTTTTGATGATTGATTTTGATATCCAGAGTCTCTCAATCTCGGTGGTAACAACCGCAGTTCAGTGACCACTGAACTTCCTCATCCGACAGTGACCGAGCACTGTCTGATGAACTGACCGCGAATCCTGTTGGTGATCACCCTGTTGGTGATCACCCTGTTGGTGATCACCCTGTTGATCGCTGTCAGAGTTGTTACTCAAAACCTAGGTCAGGCGCGAGCGGAGTCAAACTGGGGGGAATCGAAAATCTGCAAAGACTTTGCGGATTTACCGCACCCGCTCAAAACCGCTACCACTGGGAAAATCGGACGGCATTCCTAGAATCCCCGACCGTACAGTTTCCCCAACCGGCATAAACAGTCCGGTTTCCCCATCTCACAGGAGGAGATTCTCATGCTTGCTACACAGAAGTCATTTGTTGGCGGACTCGTTTTGGCGGTGACGGTCCTGATCGGATCGACCGCACAGGCGGACGTTTTTTACGTCGCACCGGGCTGGCAGCAGCCTGTTTACTCGCAGCCGGTCATCATCCAGCCTGTGGTCGCCAGGCGTGTCGTCGTGGCTCCGCCGGTTTACGTCCAACGGCGAAATGTGCCATCGATCTATGCGCAGACCGTGTATGGCCAGCCCGTTTATGTCTCGGCAGAGCCGGATTTCGGTCAACCGGTCGTGATTTCCCGGAGTCTCTCCGGCCCCGATCTCTCGCCATCTTACCGAGTTCGCGAACGGACGAGGTCGCTGCCAAACCACTATCGCCACACCTACAAAGTCGATCGCCGATAGGGCGAGCAGTGGGCGTCAACCGCCGAGAAAAATCTTCGATTCGACGGCAACTCGGGGGACTGACGTCCCCCGCTCGCCAAAACACGGCGACTATCGATCGACTTCGCGGAATAACGTCTTCGTGAGCCGGAACCCCAGCGACACATACAGTCTGATGGCTGCTGCATTCGCAGCGGTCACTTCCAGCGAGACGTGATTCAGTCCGCTTTCCTGAAACCCGCATAGGGATTTCTGCAGCAGCGCGCGGCCGAGCCCTCGGCCGCGATGCTCTGCAAGGATGCCGACATTTTGAATGGCGCCAAAATCCAGAGCGGCCGCGATTCCCTGCACCGTACCGCAATCGATCGGCTCCCGGTTTAGAGTCGCTTGGGCGACCAGCAGCCAAGTCGCATTTGGCGCGAATTGTTCGTGCTGGCTGATGTACTCCATCAAATGCTGGCAGCCGCTCAGTTCACGCAGCGACCGAAAGATGCGGCTGTCCTGTTCCTGCTGGAAACAGCGAAACTTCACGGTCGCGTGCCGTTCCAATAATTCGGGCGACCATTGCATCCAGCGATAGCCGTCGGGCAACAGCGGTTCGTCCAATTTCCGCTGGCTGAGGTCGATTTCCAAACGCAGACGGCGGCAGAACAAAACGCTCATGGGGGCGATCGAATTCGGGTGGTGAGGTGGTGCGATAGGGTGGTGGGGAAAAGACGTCAGGAGTACGGTCTCCCCGCCACCCTACCGCCCCGTCTCCCCACTCGAAAGACAAGCGACATTGATTTGATTGCGTCTCGGCATGGCAATCACTCCTGCCGCACGCGGGTCGGCGCGATTTCGCGCAATTCCGCCAAGCGGACGACGATAACTCGCTGCTTGGGGCCGCTGCTGTCCTCAAAGTGAAAGAGCTGCTGGCCCAAGGTCCCGGTACGGTCTCGATCCGCTGAGATAACCAGCATTTCGCCGATGTTCAAGTGCGCGGCGAAGCGCTGGGCGAACAGCGGCAATACTTCTTGAGTCGTGCGATACATCCAGCCGGTCGCCGCGGCGAACGGACGAGTTCGTGTCTGACCATGATGCAGTTCGGGCAAAAAATCCAGCCGCACCCAGCCATCCTGACTCCGTTCCGCGCGGAGCCGCAGCATGCCTCGAACGTCCGTCAGGTCAAGATGACGGCCATCCGGCAAATCAAAGTCACAATGCGCTACCAGTTCGCTGGCATTGATCTCAGTATCGCTGCCCGTTGGTAAGACGACACGCCGCGCGGCGGTCTGAGGAATCCCATTCGCTTCACGTCGTTTGCGTTCTCCCTCTTCATCCGCCAAGTTCAGTAGCGACTGCAACACATCGGGCGGTGACGAGCCCACATGGCCAACCTGGATTCCCGCCTCGCGAATCGCAGTTCGTTGCTCGGCCGACAGCGCTCCGACCTGATCGACTTCTCGCCACAGCGCCTTGCCGAGCAATGGGTCGCCGGCCGGTCGATCGATAAAAACGATGTCCACCTCGACCGAATCTCGCGGAACCGGAAGCGGCGGCAACTTGAACGCGGTCGCCTTGTCGCTCGACGAACGCCCGGACGGCAAGCTCTCGCACGCGAGCACGCCGCAACAGATCAGCACCAAACACCAAATTCGGACGAGGGAAGTACACCGCATGATGTGCGGAGAAGCCAATCAACCCGCCAGAACGACGGAGGATAAGGAGGGGCAACAGCGAAGGGGCGGGACTGTAGGCCGGGAAACAAATCGGGTCAATTTGAGTTCCGGAATACCGGCCAGCCTGCCTTGCCGGATGACGATTGGTTCGCAATTCTTCGCACCTTCCGGGTCGCGTGCATTTCATGGGACCAATGGGACCAAAAAGACGAAGGGGACGTAAAGGGTCGAAGGCCGGCAAGTAACCCACGACTGCCCCTTTCGTCCTTGATGTCCTTGAGATTTAGACATGCCCGTGAAATCTCACGACAGCAAAGGCAGTTCATGGCGGAACAAAAAGAACAGAAGTCGAATTACACCGGGCAGGACATTGAAATCCTCGAAGGTCTTGAGGCCGTGCGGCGGCGGCCGGCGATGTACATCGGCGGCGTCGATGCGCGCGGCCTGCATCACCTGATATGGGAAGTCGTCGATAATTCTGTCGATGAGCATCTCGCGGGTGAGTGTGATCGCATCGACGTGACGCTGCACAAAGACGGCTGCTCGATGACTGTGCAAGACAACGGCCGCGGCATCCCGGTCGAGAAGCATTCCAAGACGAAAACCTCCACACTCGAAGTCGTGCTGACGATCCTGCACGCGGGAGCCAAGTTCTCCAACAACAATTACGCACGCAGCGGCGGTCTGCACGGCGTCGGGGCGTCGGTTGTCAACGCGCTGTCGAAGGAACTCATCGCGACGGTCCATCGCGACGGGAACGAGTACCAGCAGACATACCGTCGCGGTAAACCGACGGGGCCGGTCGAAAAAACGCGGCCATTTCGCGGTCGAGGCACGAGCATCTTCTTTCGGCCGGACGACCAAATCTTTCGCGGCACGCACTTCAACAGCGACATCATCAAGCAGCATCTGGAAGATATTTCGTTCGTGCATGGCGGACTGAGGATCGTCTTCCACGACGAGATCAAGAAAGAACAGCACGAGTACCATCATCCTGATGGGATCGTGGCCTATCTGCAAA
This sequence comes from Planctomyces sp., assembly GCA_043775215.1. Lineage (GTDB taxonomy): Bacteria > Planctomycetota > Planctomycetia > Planctomycetales > Planctomycetaceae > SXKJ01. The sequence goes on from JAYVSP010000212.1 coordinate 4,652, forward strand.
AGGTCGTGCAGGATGATCAACGCAAGCCGGTTCACGAGCAGTTCTTCACCATCGACAAGGAATTGGGGACGCACAAGGTGCAGATCTCGTTCTTGTGGACCGAGTCGACCGACGAGCGGGTGATGAGTTACGTGAACGGCATCCGCACGCACGCGGGCGGGACGCACGAAGCCGGATTCCGCAGCGGCGTCGTCAAGGCGGTCAAGAACTACATCGAGATGCACGACATCAAAATGAAAGGGATCGCGCTGACCGCCGAGGACATTCGCGAGGGTCTGGTCGGCATTGTGTCGGTCTTTCTGTCGGAGCCCATGTTTCAAGGGCAGACAAAGGACAAACTCAACAATCCGGAGATGCAGCCGACGGTTGAAAGCCTCGTGCGTCCTGGTGTCGAAACGTGGCTGAACAACAATCCGTCGATCGCCGATTCGGTGATTGGCCGCATTGTACTCGCCGCGCGGGCGCGTCAGGCGAGCCGTGAAGCGGCCTCCGACGTCCGCCGCAAAACGCCCGGTGGAAGAAAGACGAATCTCCCCGGAAAACTGCTCGACTGCCGCTCCAGCAAGCCGGATGAGTCAGAACTGTTCATCGTCGAGGGCCTGTCCGCCGGTGGCACCGCTGCGATGGGCCGCGACAGCAAGACGCAAGCGGTTCTGCCGCTCAAAGGAAAAGTGCTCAATACCGAATCGCTGGCCACGAACAAAATCCTCGCCAACCAAGAGATTCACGATCTGGTGGAAACGCTCGGCACCGGCATCGGCCCGGGCTTCGACATCCACAAGCTGCGCTATCACCGCATCATCCTGCTGATGGACGCCGACAGCGATGGCTATCACATCAGCACATTGCTGCTGGCGTTCTTTTTCCGACACATGCCGCATCTGATCCGTGGCGAGAAGTTATTCCTCGCCCTGCCGCCGCTGTACCGCATCGCCGTCGGGCAAGACTCGCACTACGCCCGCGATGACGCTCATCGCGAAGAAATCCTCGCGACGATCCCCAAGAACCGGCTGTACGAAATCAGCCGCTTCAAAGGACTGGGCGAGATGACCGCTCAACAGCTCAAAGAAACCACGCTCGATCCCAAGAGCCGCATCCTGCTGCGAGTGGACATCGAAAGCCAACTGGACGCCGACAAGACCTTCAATGAGTTGCTAGGCAAAGATCCCAGCGAGCGTTATCGCTTGATTATGGACGAGGCCAGCCAAGTCGATGACTTGGATATCTGACTGGATCCTCTGCTTCCGAAAGTTGTTTTTGAGTGGTCCCCATCCGTGTGGCCTTCTTATCCGTGTGGGACTGTGTTTCCAGGGGCTTGATCGATCTCAAAGAACGCCGACCCATACGGATCAGGACGCGTGCAAAAACTAATTCCGTTGTCTTTATCCCGAAGGGATTGTGTCTCATAGCCCAGGGTTGCGAGCGAAGCGAGCTACCCTGGGTCACGTCA
>JAYVSP010000213.1:0-3810 GCA_043775215.1 Planctomyces sp.
CGTCACGGCGTCATTCAACTTGCTCGTTTCCTGCCACAAGCCGAATTGTCCCTCGCTGACGTACTTGGCAACGCTCTCGCACGTCTGGCCGATCATCGCAAACTCGAAGTCGTGAATCGCTCCCGCTCCGTTGAAACCGAGGTGCGTGATCAATCCGCGCCGCATCAAGTCGATCAATAGAGGTGCATTTCCCGCGCGCAGCACATGCGCGCCGCAGAGCAAGATGATCGCCCGCCCGTTCCGCTGAGCCTCGATGATCCGCTCGGCCAAGATCGGAATCGCCGGATGCTCGAACGGCACGCGCGATCCGCCGGGTTGATTGAGGATCGCCTCACGCCGCAGATCATGCACTCGCTCGGCCAGAGGTAAAATGTTGAGTTGGCTGCGATCAAATTGGGAAAATGGCATGAGTCACTCTGCAGAAGAGGCACGGAATCGGATAGCCACAAGGCATTTCACCATCGACACAAGATCGGCAGGGAAGATTTATGGCCAAAAATAATCCAACAGGGTCACGGCGTCGCGGTAGTCTGGAATGACAACGTCGGCACCGACGCCGATCAAGCGGTCGCGTTTCCACGGGTCGGGTTGACCGCTTTTGTTACGTTCGTCGCTGGCCACAGCAATGGCGGTGCCGCCAGCGGTTTTGATGTTGTCGATTTCGACGTAGCCATCTCCGAAGCCGAGCAACCGCGAGCCGGCCGCGTTGTTTTCGCGTAAGATGCGCTCGATGACCATTTGCTTGGAGAAGTTCTGAAAGTCGTCGCGAGCGCCGTAAATGTGCCGGCCGAAGAACGGCGTCAGGCCGAGTAGTTCGGCTTCCTCGCGGACGTAGATTTCGTCCGTACCGCTGGCGAGGTACATCGCGACGCCGCGCATTTGCAGTTCATTCAGTAAGTCGATCGAGCCAGGGACAAGACATTCCTCACGAGCCATTTGCCTGGAACGCAGTCCGTCGCGGCGATGATTGATCCGTGCGAGTAGCCGATCGTGATACTCTTGTTTGTAGACGACAGGCTCTTCCGGCGAACCGCCGCGCCGGCGCACCTCTTCGGCCAGCCGGATCATTTGATAGATCGTCTGCTTGCCGTTGAGTTGCATGACGAAGTCGAGGCAAAGCTTTGACAGGTCGGCCTCGCTTTCGGAGGTGCCGGTCGCGCGAAGCACTTCAACCATCAGCGGCACCATAATCTCCGGCCAGCCTTCGCGAATGAGGCTGAGCGTGCCGTCGAAGTCGAACACTGCGTGCTGAGGCGGTTCGGTCAACGACACTTCGCGGACGATTTCAATGGCCGTTCCCGGCAGAAACCGCGTTGGCCCGATGTCGGTTACACGGCGTTGATAGTCAGATTCGTGAGGCATTCGATCCAATTTCTCAAAAGGTGGTTTCAACCCAAACGCTCAAAGGACTGTCAGAAGTTGGAATGCGGACGCTCCGATTTTCCGCCCTCCATTTTCCGCCTACCTTTTCGGAATCAGCCGTCGAGCCTCAAGAAGCTGGCGGAAAATGAAGGCGAAAGAAACTCGACTACTGCGTCTTCAAGACTACGAATTCGGGTTCATGTGAGTGAGCGGCAAGGTGCTAGCCGCCGGTGGTGCGGCACGACCGGCGGCTAGCGCCTTGCCGCTCACAAACTCGTGATTCAAGTCTTGAAGATGCACTACAATCATTGCGACTTTGCGTCTTTGCGTTGAATCATTTTTCTTCGCCTTCCAGTTGTTGCCGGCACTGCTCCAGTGCCGCGAGTTGCTCATTCGAGACCTGCGGATATTTCGCATCCAGAGCGTCTATCGTCTGCACGAGGATGCGTGACACGAGTGCTCGGCAAAGCCACTTCTGGTCGGCGGGGATCACGTACCACGGAGCCTCTTTGGTGCTCGTCGCGTTGATCATATTCTCATAGGCTCGCATGTAGGCATCCCACGATTGCCGCTCGTGAACATCACCGGCCGAGAACTTCCATTGCTTCTTCGGGTCATTGATCCGTTCGAGAAACCGATGTTTCTGCTCGTCCTTCGAGACGTTCAAAAAGAATTTCACGACCCGCGTGCCGTTGCGTTCGAGATGCTTTTCAAACTTGCAGATATCTTTGTAGCGGCCTTTCCAGAAGTTGCTGGTTGGCTTCGCGTCGGGCAAACGCTGATACGTCAACAACTCCGGATGCACCTTCACCACTAAGACCTCTTCATAGTACGAGCGGTTGAATATTCCGATTCGGCCTCGTTCGGGCAGAGCCTTGTTGCAGCGCCACAAGAAGTCGTGATCGAGTTCCTCGTCCGAGGGTTTCTTGAACGAGTGAACTTGGCAGCCCTGCGGGTTCACGCCCGACATAACATGCTTGATGGTGCCATCTTTTCCCGCCGCATCCATTGCTTGGAAGATCGCCAGCACCGACCACGAGTTGGCGGCGTACAGCCGGTCTTGAGCATCGGCTAACTCGGCGATGCTCTCGCAAAGGGTCTGCTCGGCCAAAGCACGTTGCTCGGAATCGGAGAATTCGCTCGATAAATTGCGCTGCGTCGGTGAGTTTTTCAATCGAATTGTGCGATCGCCGAGGACTCGGCACCGGGCAATCTGGTCATCGATCAGTTTGAGCATGGCGGCTTTTCGTGGGGCAGGTTTTCAACCTGCCGTGTATTGCAAGGGCAGGTTGAAATCCTGCCGCACGGGACGAACAGACGCAGAATAGCGGCATCCACCTTCCGATTTCGACCGTGTCCCCGAATCTTGGTCGAGCGTCGCTCGATGGCAAGCGCCGGATAAAGTCAGTTCAATACGAATCATTCTCGGCCAGAAGGCTCCGCCGTCCGTCGCGGTGACGCCCGAGGACCGACCTATCTTTGAGGAATCATTTCATGCGATCTCACATCGGTCGAGCCGTTCGTTTCGCCTGCGTCCTGTTTCTGTCGTTGTTCGCCGCTGGCTGGGCCAGTGCCGTACAGGCTCAGGTCAAACTGGAGCACAAGTTCGTGGAAGGGACGAAAACTGTCGTCCACACCAACATGAAGATCAAACAAACGCTGACGCTGGCGGGAATGAATCTCGATACCAGATCGATTTGTGATCTCCTCATCGCAGGTTGGCAAGCGAGACGCGGACGGCAAACTGCGTGTCGAAGTAAAGATCAACAAGCTTTCGACAACGGCCAAGCTGCCGGGCGGAATCACGTTGACGTTCGACTCCGACGACCCGAATCGCAAGGCCGACAATCCCTTGTTAGAGCCCATATTGAATTTGATGCGAGCGGCAGCGAAGGCTCGTACCACACTGGTATTTGATCAGTCCGGCAAAGTGGTTGCGGTCGAAGGACTCGACAAAGCGGCCGAGGGCTTGCCTGATGAACTGAAAGGAGAATTCGATGCCGAGCAATCGACGAAGACCGCCAATCAAGAGCTTGATCGACTGCCAGCCGATCCCGTCAAAGTGGGCGATACTTGGACCAAGAACTCCGACCTGCCACTGGGAAGCGGTCAGGTGATGAGCTTCACCACCGAATACAAATACCTCGGCGAGGTCAAGGACGGAGATAAGACGCTCGACAAGATCGAAGCCAAAGCGACCAGTGTGTCGTTTACCATCGCCGAGAACTCGAAGCTGCCGCTGAAAGTCACAAAGAGTGAGCTGAAGCCGACCGAGTCATCGAACACGATGCTGTTTGATCGCGCCGCCGGTGAATGGCACTTTTTGAAAAACAAGATCCGCATTCAAGGAGCTCTCGACTTCACCATCAACGGCCAACCCTACCCCGGCAAGTTAGACCTGACGATCGAAAGCGAGACGACTCGGCAGCCATGAGCTTCAGACCGGGG
>JAYVSP010000214.1:0-5274 GCA_043775215.1 Planctomyces sp.
CTCTGCTCCTTCCTTGAGTTCGAACTCCAACACGACTCGTGGAAGAAACAAATACCAAATAACTTACGCTGTGTCACTAAAACTTAGACAGTCGAAGTAATCACTTGGCAACAGCGCCGTGATCGCTCCGCCGGGGCCGTCTTCCATGAACCACAATTTCTCGCTCTTGCTTGAATCAGCGAAAACTTGCAAGTAGTCGAGGCCCGAGTTCGCGACGGCGGAATCCTGTAAGACGGTGAGGCAAGCGAGGATCGTCTCGCGGCCGTACATCTCGATGGCGGCCGGTGTCGCGACGAACGGTTCTGCCGCAGACGGCTCGAACATATTGCACGACGCTGGATCGTCGAGCGGAATTTCTTGCGGCTGAAGCATCGGTGGTATCGGCATGGTGGCAGAGTTTCACACATTTCAAACTCGGTCAAGCGATTACCAATCGTCGCCCCTACTTCGCGTCGCGAAAAAACGCTCTGCAACAAGTGCAGAGCGTTGTCCTGAAAAGAGATGTCCTGGTCACGATCACGCGGCCAGTTCCATGAGCTTGGCGACTTTCTGATCGGCCTCGGTGCGATCTCCGGCATAACGGAGATTGACGTTGAGGTGGGTCAGAGCATCAACCAGATTCCAGAGTGTGAAGGGCTTGCCCTCTTGGCCAAGCTGCTTCACGGCCCGTTCAACCGTGTCACGCGGAATCGCGTAGTTGCTCAGCAACTTGGTGGCTTCGTCGTTGTCTGTCGCCACCGTGGTCGCCATCGCTTTGCGCACGGCCGCCGCGAATTGGTCTTTCCGTTCGTCGCGGCGATCTTGCAAGGCTTGAATCATCCGCCGGATTTCCAGCAGCGATTCGCGCACATTGCCCGTGTGCTTGCGAGTGAACTCCACGACATTCGTGGCGTCCCAAACGATGTGATTCTGACAGACTCGCTGGAACCAAAAGGTCGAGATGCCGAGCGAACGACGCCCAACTTCCGAATTCCAAACAAAGAATCCGGGAGCGAACGCCTCACCACCGATCTCCACCCAGCCGGCGGGGTCAATGAGGAAACAGAACAAGTCCTGCTCTCCGCAATACAACCCCGTCGCACCGGTCATCGCGGTCTGTGGCGGCGAGAATTCACTGGCACATTCCGCGACTGTCTCCAGCAGCTCGCTGTTCCACAGCCGCGAGTAAGCGGTCCCGTGGATCGAACGAATGGCTGGTCCAGTCGTGAGGATTTGCATGGGCTTGGCTCCGTGCGGGAGCGTTTCTCGCAGCACTGCTCTCGCCGTGTCGGGAGACAGCCGATTGACCGTCTCCTTGGCGACACCGGACAAGCGGCAGATTTGCGAGAAGCTCCAATCGTTGAGCAGAAACTCGCCGTCGTCGCCAGCGGCGAACGAGAGTTCTCCGCCAACGACCGTCGGTTGCAGTCGTGCCGGCAAATGCCAGCGATCCTGCGATTCGCGATGCTCGTTGCGACAGTGCTGGATCAGGGACTCGACCGACGAAAAGCATTCGTCTGGTCTGCGTCGAAACAATTCATCATGTGCCTGGGTCAACGTACTCATGGGGGCCTCCGATAGTGAAAAGGAACGATTCTCAGGTGAAATCTGCTCGAACACCGAACAGACAAGCCCATCGTGGACTCGGAAACCGACACGCGCAATCGCTCTAGTGGTGACGAGCCAACAACGTCACGCATTCGTCAAGCGGATTGGCAGCGGCAGTTCATTTCACGCGTTTGCGCTGAACCAAGCGGTATTTCTGAAGTCGGCTGTTGGGCTTTTCGGGGATGGTTTGTTCGACCAGGCCGGCGGACAAAAGATCGGCAAGTGCTTGCTTCGCTGCGCCAGAAATCGTCTTGTGGCCAAGTGCGGCGGAAATTTCAGAGCGCCCCAATGGGGCTTGGCTGACGGCCAACATGATTCGGTGTTGAATTGACTGACTGTCCCATTCCGGCTTCCACTCCCGTCGTGATCGCCATTCCTGTTCCGACTCTGGCCTCGACTCTGGCCTCGACTCTGGCCTCGACGAATCGACTGGTGGGCCGATCTGCGGCGCATCGGGCTGCACTGGCAGCCGAACCATGAAGTAGCTGTGGTCTTCGTCGAATTCAAACTCGGCCGGCGGCGATCCGTTTTCTTTCATTGCACGCATGATCTTGGGGATGCCGGTGGATCGGCCTTCGGTGAACTCCAGCTCCTTGAGAAATTCGCCGATGCGACGGTTTCGATACCGGCGTGAGATGGCTTTGCCGGCACGAAGTTGAGCCAGCCGGATCGAACGGTCGGGGCCGGGAAAGCTGATCACGACTAACTCGTCGCGCGAGATGCGAACTTCGACCGGCTCGCGCACGTCGTAGCCCCGGTGATAGATCGCGTTGACCACCGCTTCCTCAATCGCGGGATACGGGAAGTTCTCGACTCGCGTGGCTTCGGCTCGGTCGCGGTGCTTGATGACGGTCTCGCTGATGAAATTCCGGCGGATGTAATCGAGCGACTCGCGCAGCATCCTCGGCAGCGGGCCGCGAAATTCCTTCTCGGTGAACTTGTCGCCGCCCGCACCTTCTGGAAACCAGACAACGTCAATCTGCGTGGCGGGAAAGAATTTGTGCGGCTCCGGATTGAAAAAGAGCAATCCGACATTGAGCGGGAACGGTGCTTCCTTCGATCCGCCGACGACATTCATCTGCCGGCCGAGTTCCACGAGCGGCGTCCTGGCAGCCTTTGGGGCAAGGTCGCTGCCAACGTCTTTCAGGAAGTCGCGCATCAAGCCGCGTGAAAGGTCTTCGACACGGGCTTGCTGGTTGATCCGGTCGTCGAATGGCACGGTCGCGGCGAGTGACAACAAATCGGTTTCGTCGTGCCCTTTGGCTCGGACGGTGCTCGACCCCTTGCGAATGAAGTAACCGTACTCCTTGTTGTCCTTGCCCAGGCCGAGCTTGGCTTTGTACGGCCGAGTCTGCCCGCCGGGTGCCGAGATGACCAGCACGGTGCGCCCCTCGACTTCATACGGCGCGAGGATCGGGTGATAGGACGGCTGGATCGCGAGGTGACCGAGATTGAGAATTTCTTTTTGGATCGCATCCAACTGACTCGGCTTCAGGCCGACCGGCGGCAGCACGGGCTGACCATGTTTCTCCGCAACACCCACGACGATGTAGCCGCCACCAAGATTGTGAAAGTCATTCGCGAACGCGCACAGCGTGTGCAACGTGTCGAGCGGATTCCATCCCTGCTTGAATTCAAGTCGTTCCCACTCCACGGCCTTGCCATGCAAAAGATCGTCGATGTTGATGGGCAGTGGCATGGAAATACTCAGTTGTTGATCCGCAATTGAATTGCCGGGGTTCAGCAGTCACTGCAACCGGCGTCCTTTGATCTCGGCCACTTTGCCGAGCAAGTAGCCAAGTTCGTCGCCATCAAGTTTCGCGACGGCTGCGATGCCGTGGATGTTTCTCAGCAAGTCTTCCGACGCACCTAAAAAAGTCGAATAGGAAGACTGGCCCTCGCAGCGACCGATCAAATGACCATCCGGAGTGATCTGCATTTCGGCGAGCCGGGGCGTAGTCCAATCTTCGTCAAGCAGACATCCCAAGATGGCCTGAAAATGCTCACTGATACTAACCGATCGCAGCTTACGCGCAGCGTCCTGTCGGATTTGATCGGGTTCTCGGGGCGGAGTTGTCATGAGTTGGTGCTGATGTGAGAAAACAATGCCGATCGGCACGCTGCCAAATTTGCGTATGCGATGGGTCAGTGCCGAAGCATGTAGCTGTAATCGACGTTTGAGAATTCGGCTGGCAGCAACTTGGCGAGTTGGTCGGTTGTGCGTTTTCGCATCTCGACGGCGAATTCGATCAGCGGCGCGACCTCGCTTTTCCGCAGTTCGCCGGCCGAACGATGTGGATGCAGCAGCTTGAGCATTCCGGCGACAGTTTTCTTGACCGCGTCCTGATTGCGGCCAGTCATCGTGCCCATGTCCACCCAAGCGTTGACGTGAGTTTGGAAGTTGCGGCGGCGGAGTTCTGCGAAAATTTCGGCGAGGTAGTCGGTCAGGAATCCGTAGCCGGTCGCGTAGTTGTCAGGTTTGATCTTCGGCATCTCCCATCCGGGGAGGTAGGCATGGATGCGGTCGAGGAAAGCGGCATCCTGTAGCTCGGTTGGCATCGGCTCGAAGAGATGCCGGTACTTGGCATCCGGCTGCGCTTGATCCATGTCCGTGTCGATGTTGCCGCCCAAGACGATCGAGCATTGCGCCGAGAACTCTTGATCGCCGCGATTGAACTTCCCGGTCTGCATGTAGTCCTTGAGCATGTTGATGCTCGATTCAGCGTCGTCAAACTTGGTGTGCGAAATCTCATCGAAGAAAACCAAGTGCTTGAGACCGATAACGCCCAGCTTGCGTGTGTTGCGGTTGTAAAAGAGGTTTGCCGGCGTGGCATTGGCTCCACCGCCAGAGATGACAAAGCCGCGATTGGACGTGTTGCGAAACGTGTAGGTCTTGCCTGTTTCGCGCGGGCCTAGCTCGATCAGGTTGTAGTTGGATTCAACGAACGGGACCAATCGCAGCAGCATCAGCAGTTTCACACGTCGATCAAACTTGGTCGGATTGAAGCCGATGGACTGGATCAGCAAGTCGAGCCATTCATCCTCGGTGAACTCCGGCCGTTTCGAGATGTAGTCATCGACATCCAAACGGGTGTATTGCAGCGGCGTGAAGGCTCGGACGTAGAAGGGGAATTTCTTTCCGTTGATCTCGTAAGTGCCGTCGTACTCCAGTTCCATCGTGCCCCATGCGCCGCTGGTCAGCAGCACGTCGCCGTATTGTTCCAGAATCTTGGGAGCGATCCGCACGGTGTTGTCGCCCAGCGCCGGGACGTCAGCCCAATAGTGATCGCGGCCTTGGTCCAGGCGGACGCTGAATTGGCCGAGCAGCGTGTACTGCCCCTTCTCCTTGATGCGGCTCTTGATGAGTTCCTTCTTCGCGCTTTCGGCGTAGTGCTCGGTCAGAATCTTGTCGATCTTCGCTTGGCCGGCGATCGGGTCATCGGGCTCGACGTAACGACTGACGAGATACTCCATCACATAGCGCGGAAATTCCTTGTATGCCTCGTTCCACCGCGTCAATGGCTTGAGAATGACGCGGTCACTGAGCATGGTCAGGATTTTAGAATTCAAAGAGTCGAGCGGTTGCTGACTCGCAGTGTTTGTCGTTGTCATCGAAAACTCGCTTTCACACTAGCCCGACGCGCCAGCGAGGGAGTTCCGGGCCGTCCCTCGCTGGCGCGTCGGGCT
>JAYVSP010000215.1:0-9703 GCA_043775215.1 Planctomyces sp.
TCGTGGGGCAGGTTTGTAACCTGCCCGTGAAATATCGCGGTTTTCAACATTTCGTGTTTCACTCGAAATCAGAGTCCGTGTTTGACGGGCAGGTTAAAACCCTGCCCCACGACTGTGGTCTCGCTTGTTTGAAGACTCAATAAACCTCAAGTTCCAAATCACAACAAATGAGTTATCTAACTGTCCCGACCGAACTCCGGACCCGCAGAATTCTCGCCTGGGTGATTCTGGTTGCCGTCGCGCTGGTGGTGTTGCTGTTTCACCTGGGCGAATATCGCACGCTGGGTTCTCATGAAGCACTCGCGGCCGTGCCGGCACGTGAGATGGCCGCCACGGGAGACTGGCTGGTGCCGCGTTACGCGACCGTGCCGCGGCTGCAGAAGCCGCCGCTGGTGTATTGGCTTATTGCCACGAATAACTGGCTGTTCGGATCGGCGGATGAGTTTACGGCCCGATTGCATTCTGCTCTCGCCGCGCTGAGCTTGATGGCGCTGATGAGCTTTTGGGCCGCTCGCTGGTATGGGCGCGAGGCGGCGTTTGGTGCGGGGTTGATTCAGGCGTGCTCGGTTTGGGTGCTGAATTTCGGACGGCACGCCGCGATCGACATGGTCTTGTGCCTGATCATCTCTGGCATGCTGTTCCTGATTGCCACTCAGCCCGAGGACGAGCCTTCCCGAGAGCGGCGATCGAGATGGCTATTGATTTACTCACTGTTTGGCCTGTCATGGTTGGCCAAATTTTATTACGGCGCCGGAATGGTGCTGGGGCCGACATTCGTCTTCTGGGCGATGCAGCGTCGTTGGGATCGCTTTCGGAATCTCTGGAATCCCGTTGGGCTGTTCGTTGCAGCAAGCTGTGTATTCATGTGGCCGTGGTTGGTATGGAACGAGTTGCCGGAGGCGTTATCGATTTGGCGGTTGGAAACAGTTGGCCGCGCGATGGGTGAATTAGGACACGATCCCTGGTGGTTTTATCTGCCGTCTTTTGCCGTCATGACGATGCCCTGGCTGGGAATCTTCGTGCTGGCCGCGCCAAGTAGTCTGAGCCGCGCGTGGCAACAGAATGATGAGCGAGAACGCTTCCTCTGGACATGGTTGCTAGTCGATTTGGGTCTCGTGTGGCAATCACCGGACAAACATGACAACTATTTGCTGGCCGCATTACCGGCATGTACCTTGCTGGCGTGCCAAGCGTGGGCGCGCATTGCGGCGCGGATGCGCCGCGGCGTCTTGCGGATGCCGAAGTTTCTTCCGTTTGTGGGAATGGCGGCGGTATTGGGTCTGGGCCTGTGGTTGTTCGTTCATGCCGCACCGCAATGGCCCGAGGCACAATGGGCGGTGAGTGGGGTCTCGGTCTGTCTCATCTGCACACAGATTCCTGCGTGTTGGTTTTTGTATCGTCGGCGTTGGCCGGCGGCCGGTTGGACGGCCTTGGCGGGTGCGCTGGGCGGCTACTTATTGATCGTCGGCTCAATCATGAAAGTCAGCGATCACCGTCTGCCGAACACCGACTTCGCTCGGCAACTGCGGCGTGAAGTGTTGGGTGACGAGTGCGTCTGCGTGTACCAAGTCGGACGCTTGCGACCGTTACCGGATCCCGTAGCCTTCTATTTGGGCAATCCGGTCTGCCGCGCAAGCACTCCTGACGAACTACGACGGCTCGTCAATGAGCGTGGCGAATTGCTGGCCGTCATCGAGCAACCCAATTTGGCGACGCTCGATGCGATCGCGGAGGTGGAGACTCTGCGTATCATGCCATCGAGCCCGGGCGATTCCGACCGTGAGATTCCGCTGGCCTGCGTTCGTTTGCGGACCCCGGATCGCCTGGATCGCGGGGTCACACGCTGAAGCGGACCACGATCTCGTCGCCGTCACGAACTAGATACTCTTTGCCTTCCGTGCGGTGCAGGCCGTGAGCTTTGACCTCTTTTTCGGAACCGAGCCGCAAGAGATCTTCGGTGGACATAATCTCGGCCCGGATGAAGCCGCGCGCGAGGTCCGTGTGAATCGTGCCGGCTGCCTCCAGAGCGGTTGAACCGCGATGCAACAGCCAGGCGTGGACCTCTTTTTCGTCGCAGGTATAGAACGTGATCTGCTCGGTGACTTCAAAGGTGGCTCGCAGCAACTTGCTGCGGCAGGATTCGGTGAGCCCCATCTCTTGAGCGAACAGTTCGCGATCCTCTTCCGGTAGCGAGGCAACTTCCAGTTCCAGACCGACTGGTCCAGCAATCGCCGTAATGCCCATGGCCTTCAAGTCCGCGAGTTGCTTGGCGTCGAAGGTCGAATCGGCCGTGTTGAGCACGACCATCTTGGGCTTGCGCGTCAGCAGCGCGAATGATTTTGTCACCTTCTCTTGCAGGTCGGTAAACGGCAGCCCGCGTAGAGTTTTCCCGTCACTCAGCAAGGCCGCGACTGTCTCCAGTGCGGCTTGTTCGGCGACGAGTTCGTCGCGTTCTGCACCTGGCTTCGGTTTGGTCAGGTCTTTCTTCACCCGTTCGAGGCGATTCGACACGACCTGCAAGTCGGCTAGAACCATGTCATCCTCGAAGGCCCGTGCCTCGGCGAGTGGCTCAACGCCGTTGAAGACGCCGATGACTTGCACCAGCGCCGATGACTCGCGGATCACACCAAGGCGTTGTGCATTGTGTACCTCATCCCCTTTCATGAGTCCGGGCGTGTCAAACAAATCGATCTTGGCCGGTGTCTCTTTTTTCGGCTTGTGAAATTTCACGAGCCGGTCAAATCGCTCGTCCGGAACGGTCGTGACGCCGACTTGGCCGAGATGGGCTTTCGACACGTCGTGCTTGTGTCCGGTGAGCAACTCGAACAACGTGCTCTTGCCGCCGCCTTGGTATCCGACCAATCCGATTTTCATGAGTGCCTCTCCGAATTGTGCGCTATGTCGTGCCACATTAACTATGAAAAAAACTGCCACTTTCCGACGGCTTCAAACGCATTCTGGAAGTGGGTGATTTCAGGGTGACGGCTTCCTTCGGGCCAGATGATTGAAACGACGTCGAAGCGGGCCGGATGTTCGAGGAGTTTGTACTTCTTCAAGTACACAAGTGCCATGCGGGTGAGCTTCGATTGCTTCTCGCGATTCACCGCTTCGAAGGGGTGTCCGGCGGCGATCGATTGGCGCGTCTTGACTTCGACGAAAACGATCGTGGCACCGTCGAGCGCCACGATATCGATCTCGCCCCACGGGGTCGCATAGTTTCGCGAGACGATGCGGAAGCCCTGCCGTTTGAGGTACTTTGCCGCCGCTCGTTCGCCCCGATCACCGAACAACTTATTCCAGAAGCGTGGCATGGCGAACCTCCCGCTTTGGAGTGCGGGGATGCATCCCCGCTTTGGATTGCGGCGGAGCCGCTTTTTTTCGATGTCTCACGAAGTCCAAATCACCGAAGCCACAAAATACGAAAGTGGCTCCGCCACCATTGAAAGCGGGGATGCATCCCCGCACTCCAAATTTATTCGGCGGCGGCGGCGGGTTCTTTGACTTTGCTGACCTTGGCACGACGCTCGACCAGGCGAGTCGCCTTGCCGACGCGATCACGCAAGTAATACAGCTTCGCGCGGCGGACCTTGCCGTGACGAACGACTTCCAGCTTCGCGATCTTGGGCGAATTCACGGGGAAGATGCGTTCAACACCCTCGCCGCCGACGATCCGGCGGACGGTGAACATCTCGCGAGTCGCGGCTCCACGGCGTGCGATCACAATTCCCGTGAAAACCTGAATGCGTTCCTTGGCACCTTCCAGAATTCGGCAATGCACATCGACCGTGTCGCCAACCTCAAACTTCAGTGGCTCGGAACGGAGGTGCTTTGTTTCGACGGCGTTAATGAGTGCGTTGATCATGATTCCTCACTCCAATGTCATTTTCAATTTTGAGATTTGAAGGGGTCGGGAGTCTTTTTCAGGTCGGCGGCAACTCGCCTTCGCAAGTCGTGAAGCAATATCGCCGACCTGAAAAAGACTCCCGACCCCCTCGTTCAACTGGATTGTCGCTTGCGTATTGGCTTCTTGAGTTTGATTTCTTCTTCGCCCGCACCTGGAAGAACCAGATCACTGCGACGTTCTTGTGTTCGTTTGAGACTTTGTTGCCGTTGCCAACATTCGATCGCTTGGTGATTCCCATTGAGCAACACTTCGGGAACCGTCATGCCGCGGAATTCGCGAGGCCGCGTGAACTGCGGGTATTCGAGCATTTGGCTTTCGGAAAATGAATCGTACTTATGGCTGGTCTCATCGCCGAGCACACCCGGAACCAACCGGATGACCGCGTCGATCAGTAACATCGCCGGCACTTCACCGCCGTTGCAGATGAAGTCACCGACCGACACCTCCAACGGCTGCAATCCCTGTCGGATCCGATCATCGAATCCTTCGTACCTCCCGCACAGCAATAGCAGCCGCTCTTGCTGGACGAGTTCTTCTACCAACTTCTGATCGAGCTTACGACCGGCCGGCGTGAGCATGATCAACTGGCCGGGCGAACCTCCGTCCTGCTGCACCGCTTCGACGGCATCGAACACAGGTGGGCACATCATCAACATGCCCGGCCCGCCGCCATAGGGTTTGTCGTCCACCGATTTCCGTTTCTCGGTCGCCCAATCGCGGATGTTCCACAACTTGACCTGCACCAGCTCGCGTTGGATCGCCAACTTGAGAATGCTCTGCCGCAGGTAGCCTTCGAGAATCTCTGGAAAGAGCGTGAGGACGTCGAACCGCATATCTCAAATCTCAAATTTCAAATCTCAAATTCCAAATCAGAAATCTCAAATCTGGAATTGGTTTGAAATTTGAAATTTTGAATCTGAAATTTGACTTCATGCTAGCTCGCCTCGGCACTCCCCTCCGCAGCCGGAGCCTCACTCGCTTCGACAGCGGGAGCCGGAGCTTTCGGTGCCTTTTGTGGAGTCAGAGGCGGTGCGGCCTTCTGTTCGCCCCAGCGATTGGCTTTGACTTTCTTGATCAACGTGGCGACGCGGTCGGACGGCTGCGCCCCCACCGACTGCCAATATTCAATCCGCTCCAAATTGAGCTTCACGCGAGCGGCCTTGTCCTTGACCATCGGGTCATAGTGTCCGACCTCTTCAATGGACTTGCCCTCGCGAGCCTTCTGGCGATCGATCACCACGATCCGGTAGAACGGCCGATGCTTCCGACCCATTCTCGTCATGCGAATGCGAACCGACACTCGTCGCTCCTTTTGATTTTGAGATTCTGCAATTCAATTTCAAATCTCAAATCAGATTTGAACTCGATCCGGGGGCCACCCGGCCGAACGGAAACGGTACAGTGTGGCGGGAAATGCTCGCAGACTCAACCGAACTCGACCGGAAATTTGGTGTTGGCTGGGAACCTTTACGAGTAATCCGGCTTGATAGAGCTTTGGAGTCGCCCCGAAGCCGCTTTCTTTGAAACGGCCACAATACCCAGTCCACCATTCCAAAAGTTTTTCGTCCCAAGTTCCAAAGCTCCGTCGAAATTGGAGCACGCCCAAAGTTTCTCGCAATTCGACTTGCGAAAAATCAGTTTTCGCCAGACGCGGCTGTCTATATACTGTTTTGCCTGCCCGGAATTGTCCGAAGCTGACGCGATCAAAAACCACGCAACCATTTTCCGAACATAGGAGATTCCCGAATCATGTCTGTCGCCACCATGCCCACAAGCTCTGTCGTCACCATTACCGAAAAGGCCGCCGGTGAAATGCACCGCGTGCTAAGCGATAAGAAACTCGCCGACAGCACGGTGCTGCGAATCGGCATCAACGGTGGCGGGTGCAGCGGGTTTTCGTACAGCCTGGGCTTCGACGACAAGTTCGATGAGATGAACGACGTCGTCACCGATCAGCACGGCCTGAAGGTCGCCGTTGATCGCAAGAGCGCCATGTTTCTGGAAGGAACAACGATCGACTTCTACGACGGGATCGAGCGTCGTGGTTTCACCTTCGACAACCCGAATGCCAAGAAGTCCTGCGGTTGCGGCAGCAGTTTCTCGGTGTAGTCGGTGTCGAATGAAGAAATATGAGTCGCATCTGTCCCATCAATCGTTCACAGGACAAGTTCTAATCGCGTCAGCCGGCCCTTTTGGGCCGGCTGATTTTTCATGAGGGATGAGACGACGATGAAACTGGCTGGGCGAAACGCATTGGTCACGGGAGCTTCATTGGGTATCGGGCGAGCAATTGCGATCGACCTCGCGAGAGAAGGGGCCAATGTGGCAATCAACTTCCGGTCGCATCGCGATCAAGCGGAAGAGGTCGCGAGCCAGGTCGAAAAGCTCGGCCGGAAAGCCCTCTTGTTACAGGCGGACGTGTCCCAGCAGGCGGACGTCGAGGACATGGTCGCCCAAACGGCGAGCACGTTCGGTAGCCTCGACCTATTTGTCTCGAACGCGGCTTACAGTGACCGCCAGTTGATGGTCGAAGCCGACATGGAAGGCTTTCGGCGGACGATTGACGTATCAATGTGGGGCGCATTCTACGGCGTGCGCGCGTCGGCTCAGCAGATGTTGCGGCAGGCAACACACGGCTCGATCGTCGTGGTCAGTTCGCCGCACGCGGTCATCCCGATCCCGACGGCAATGGCCTACAACATGGCCAAAGCGGCAATCGACCACATGGCTCGGACGGCCGCGATCGAACTGGCCAAGCATCGCATTCGCGTCAACATCGTCCACCCCGGCTGGATCGATACGCCCGGCGAACGGAAATTCTTCAGCGAAGATCAGATTCAAGTCGGCGGAGAAAAGCTCCCCTGGGGACGCATGGGACAACCGGACGAGATTGCCAAAGCCGTCACTTACGTCCTCAGCGACGATGCCGACTACATGACTGGCAGCACTCTGACCATCGACGGCGGCGTCAGCTTGCCGTGGTGGTCCAATCGCGGTGAAGGCGAAATGTAACCGTCGGCCGTCCGTTACGTCGCTGCCGTGAATACAAGCCCGCAGCGCCAGCAAGTGCGTTCTGAGCAGTTCGTGATGCATGCACTTGCTGGGGCTGCGGGCTTGTATTTCTGGGCGAAAAATACTTAACGGCGTTGCCACAAGGGGTCGGGCTACACTCTCCGACGCGCTGGCCGCAAGACGCGCCAGTCCATGAAGGCTGCCAGCGCGATCAATGCGATTCCGACCAAAACGATCCACGTTAGCGGTTGATCGAGGATGAACCCGGCGTCGGAGTTCGGCGTGACGGGATCATGGCGTCCGGGGCGAAGACCGGTCAGCGTCGATTCGTCCGGGTCGAAGAATGCCATCGCAAATTCGCCGAGCGTGCGGTCTCCATCGACGACCGAGTACACGCCGGTTTCGTCGAGCGGCGGAATCTCCACGACGTTGGTGCGAGCCAGTGATCGCCGGCTGCCGTCGTGCAACAGCAACAAAGGACGCGCATTGGCCAAGTCTTCTTCCGTCGCCAGCTTCGTTGATTTGCCGTCACTCGATGAAGTTGGCAGCGCCGCGCGAGCAACATCATCCTCGAGACGGAAGCGAATCTCTTCGTTGAGGCGATAATTCCAGCGTCGCAGGCCAGGCAAGTTTTCGCGGCGAAGCTCGATCAAGTTGCTCAGCAAGATCGGCCAATCGGGGCTGTCGCCGAGGTTCGTGCGTCCAAAGTCGATGTTGAGCAAATAGGCCGTCGTGCGTGTCCCATTCAGCCGCGAGAGCAGCGGCAAGTTCCCCGCCGTGATGATCGGCGACACGTCCAACGTCACCGGTTGCACTCCGCCCCAAACGACTCCGCCCAGAGTCACACCGTCGAGCAACGGGTTTTGTTTTTCGAGCACATACGGCCCGATGACGTCCTTCGCGGCTTTGCGAGCTTGTTCGGCCGGATCGAGCGGGCCGATCCCCAACCACCACAGATCGCGGCGTGAAGTCGGCAACGGCTCGGCCAACGCGATGATTAATTCGGCCGAGTCGACATCGGTCAGAGTCACATCGGGCACCGTTTTCAGAACACGCCGCACCGCTTGCTGGGCGAGCGAGTCCTTCGGCAGCGCGATTGCCACGTGCAGCAAACGGACTTTCGGCTCAATCAACTCGACTCGGTTGTCGAGCGCGAGTCCGTCGCCAATTGACTCGGTTTCTACAGTCAATCGGCCAAGCCCTCCCGGCACTTCGATCTCAAACGGTGTGGATGCTCCAGCGGCGAGCGACACTTCGTTCTGAAAGATCTTTCGCGATGCGGCCGACTTCGCGTCACCGACCGTTCCAGTGATATGCACGTTCGCCGAACGCTGACCGTGATTCGTCAGCCGCACGAAGACTCGGCCTTTTGCCGTCTTTGAGTCGAAATCCCAGCGTGCCGCGGAAATGGCCACGTTCTCCAACGCTCGGCCGAGAGACACGATCTCCATCGTCTTCGGGACGGGAACATCCTTTCCTGGTACGACGTCGGTTAGAAACAACAACTCCCCGGTCCCTTCGGCCAATTGCGCGGCCAAGTCCCACGTTGACTGAAAGTCGTGCTTCGGCAATGCGGGTTTCCAGTCGGCCAGTTTGAGTTTGGCCTCATCCCACGGCACGGCCGGCCCGGCGAGCATCTCCGGCCGACGCCCCGTTCGCAGCAATGTGATCACGCTGCCACGTGGGAGTGCGGACACTCGCTGCTCCAGTTCCGCGACCGCCGCGTCACGAAACGGCTTGTCCCCCGGAGGCCGTGCCGCCATTGAGGCGGAGTTGTCCAGGACCGCCACGAGATGCACCACTTTGCCGAGCAGTCCCCAACGCGGGTCGGCCAATACGAGCGACAAGAGCAATGCGGCGAGCAACTCACAAATTAGCGAGGCCGTGACCGGCAATCGCTCGCGCGTGCGGCCGGCGGTCGTCGTGTGGGTTTCGACGCCCCACAGATGCAGACCGGCCACCAACAATGTCGGATACCGCCGGTGATACAAATGGATCACGACAATGACCGGCAATGCGGTAAGGCCCAGCAAGCCCCAAGGATTTGCGAAATACACGACGTGACTGCCCGGGTGACGATGCGTTTTCAAACCGTAGCACAGGCGGCTCGCCTGCGATTTCATCAGGAAAACGGCACAGATGCGCCGCCTGTCCTAAGTTTGAAACCGTCAGTGTGGCGAGATCAGTCGTGATCGGCAACCGGCAGTTCGCCGATGTCGTCGACTCGTGGCGAGAGCGGGCGAGATGCGGTTGGTGGAATCGGATCGCTCACAGAGAAATACGGATTGGAACTCGGAGAGGGCCCGCGATTGAAACGCCACAAGCGGTGCGGCTGAATGTCGTGCATCAGAGCACAGCCCAGGGAATTCGCTGCCATTCCGCCGACTATCAACATCCATCCGATGCGTCGCATCCCTGCGTCCTCCGTCATTTATCGAACGAACATCCTGTCCGTTCTGGCCCTCAAGGGCGGGGACAATAGGTGGAGAAGGCAGAGCGGACAAGACGAGAGTTGTCATGATTCTTTGCCAAATGACCAACGATCCATGACCAATTCCTGAATTGATCGTTGGTTATTGGTCGTTGTCCATTGGTCATTTATTCTTCGTGCGGGCGAGATCGAGAGATGTTTAACCGCAACGCCATCGGCGTGCGCGAGTCGTATCCACCGCGCCCATGCCGATGGCATTGGGGTTAAACGACGCGGCCTTTGGCCGCAACCAAATTGTAGCGGTGCGGCGCAAGCCGCCCGGTGTCTGTGAAACCGGACGGCTTGCGCCGTTCCGC
>JAYVSP010000216.1:0-14778 GCA_043775215.1 Planctomyces sp.
GGTTCGGAGTGTGATTCGACGTTCGAACCGGACGCTAGCGCGTTCCGGCTGATTTGGACCTCCCCGAATCACCGGAAGAGCGTTTCAAAAAGTGCCGCAGAAGTGAGTGCCGAAAGGGGTCGGGAGTTTTTTTTAGGTCGGCATTAACTCGCCTTCGTACGGTCGTGTGACGAAATCGTCGACCTGAAAAAGACTCCCGACCCGTTGTCCTTGGGCCACAACCGCACCTGGAATTGTGAACGCCCGACCCTCCACTTTCCAACCATGCGGTCGCACCACAGGTTGAATTTGACGGTTAGTGAAACCACACAGGCCGCACATTTCAGAGAACTAAGTTTGGCGGGTTTTCTAGCGGTCTGTCACTGAGCGAGCAGACGCGATCATCCGAATCAGAAGTCAGCTCGTGCCCTTGGTGTCCTTCCGCGAAAGGTGTGTGCCATGCGATTCTCACTCCGTCTTTGCTGGAGCCCACGCGTTTGTGCCGTGGTCTTGGCTACGATATTGAATAGTCCATTCACTCACTTGCAGGCTGATGAGCCGGCGACAGGCATTTCTCCCGAACAAGCAATTCCGGCCGGAGTGTCCCCGGACGTCGAACGAATCGCCTCCGCCGAGCAATCTCAGTATTCCGGAACCGCCGCCCCAGCGCCGGCTGCCGCCAATCTGCCTCCTCCCAAGCCGGCACCGCCAATCGCCCCGTGGAAGCCGCTCTATTTCGACAATGACTTCAACTACAAGAAAAAGCCCGATCACAAGCACCTGCTCGGTGAAGAGCTGAAGGACATGCCGCTCGAGTTTCTCGACGGAATGGAGTTCTTTGATGGCAGCACGCTGTCGTATGGCGGTGAAGTCCGCTACCGCTTCATGAATGAAGACAATCGGATTCGACCACTCAATCCGGGAGGCAAGCCGGGACGCAGCACCTACGATCTGTGGCGCTGGCGGCAGTATCTCGATTTCAAGGTGCGGGACGAATTCCGGATCTATGTCGAAATGCTCGATGCTTCGATCTTCAATGAAGAACTGCCGGTCACGGCGATCGATGCCAATCGCTGGAACATTCAAAATGCGTTCTTCGATGTGAAAATCGGCGAGCGCGATGGCAAGCCGATTTATTTCCGAACCGGCCGGCAAGAATTGTTGTATGGAGCACCAAGTGCCATGAGTCCCGGCCAACAGGTGGTTTCACCGCTGGACTGGGCCAACACACGCCGCAATTTTGAAGGCTTCCGACTGATCAGTAAGGGCACGACCTGGGACTTCGATGCGTTTGCCACTCGGCCGGTCAACACCGCGTTTCCGACAGGACCATTGGGCGGTCGGCCCGTGGCTACGAGCGTCAATCATTTCGACAATGCCCGCGACAGAGCCGATAGCACGCGCTGGTTCAGCGGTCTGTATTCCGTCTATCGGGGCATCGAGAACCAAACCATCGAACCGTATTACGTTTGGCTCGCCACCGATGCCGGACACGACCAGCCAGGTTGGGCGGATGGCAATCGGCACACCACCGGCTTGCGTTGGACAACCACGAAACCGATCAAGGACGAATGTGGTCAGGCGTGGTTTGTCTTTGGTTCGGACATCGAAGGCGCGTATCAGTTCGGCAATGACAACCGCGAACGAGTGAGTGCCGGATTCTTCACCAGTAAGATCGGAGGCACGTTTGCTCAAGCCTCGTGGACCCCGCAAGTGCAGTTCATTTACTACTGGGGTTCGGGCGATCGTAAAGCGGGAGACGGCAAGAACAACACGTACGACGTCTTGGCTCCGTTGGGCCACGCCTACTGGGGCATCATCGACAATCTGGCCGGGCAGAACTTGAACGACTACGCCATTCAGGTGACGGCGAAACCCGATCCCAAATTGACTCTGCTGTCGGCGATCCACTGGTTCAATCTCGATCGCAATACCGACAAGCTCTACAACGTTGCCGGCGCCCCACAGGGCGTGGTGGGATCGGGAAGCAACGTCGGCCAAGAACTGGACCTGATCGGAACCTATGCATTCAATCCGAACTTCGACGTGCAGTTGGGTTATAGTTGGTTCTGGTACGGTACGCACATCACAGCACCGGGAAGTGGCCTGAATCGCCAAGACGCCTCGCAGCTCTACCTGCAAACGTCTCTGCGATACTAAACCGCCGAATGGAACTGAGAGCGGATATTTCTGTCCGCACGAAATGCCCTCGTAAGACCCCGTCTCACCAACGGGGTCTTTTCTTTTGGCCGAACCGCAGAGCAGGCGGCACAAGCGAGCCGCAAGTACGACGACTTCTTTAATAGATTCAATCGGCGGCTAACTCACGTACGAGTCGAATACGCGGACGCTCGCCCAATTCGGCTTGTTCTCTTCGATGAATTGAATGTGACGTGGATGTGCTTGATAGGCATCGTGCGACTGCCGGCTGTCGAAGACAACATGCAAACCGACATGAAACGATCGATCGTTGACGGGTCGCGCCAAATCGGGAACGAGTGTTCCGGCCGAAAAGTAGACTTCGCCGGGATGTCCTTTGAGGTATTGATGGCAGGCGTCAACCAGTTTCTGTTGAGCGGCCGGCGAAGCGTCAGTCAACGTGAAGAAAACATTGTGAGCCAAATGAATCTGAGGGGCGTCGGCCATGCTGTTGGTCCTCGGAAGTGGGTGCGAAGGGAATTGCCCACCGACCCAGCGTCGGTGGGAAAAAATGCCTTGTGGCTACCGATCGATTGACGATTTCGGTAGCCATAAGGCAGCCAGCCACCGACACAGGGAGCCTGTCGAATTACTTGTTTAACCCCAACGCCATCGGCGTGGGCGCGACGTGGAATCACGACTTACGTTGCGCGCACGCCGTTGGCGTAGCGGTTAAACGAATACTCCGACAAGCCCCAGGGTCGGTGGGGAAATGACGAGACGGCATTCTGGCGACCAGCCAGGAACACCACAAACCATGCAACAATTCGGTGTCGGAGTTCTGGGCGGGACAACATATCGGAACTTGGGTCGCGCGGAATGTCATTCCCGCCGACCATTGAATGGTCATCTCTGCTAGCGAACCATCGGAGACCAGCCAATGGCAAAAGCAAAACGACAGACCGGTCGGAAACCGAAGGCCAAACGTGGCATCAGCTATGCGCGAGTGCAAGATGTCAAAACACTTGGCCGTTGACCAATGGAACAAATCAGCGTACTTTGATGCTCAATTCCTGGCGGTCGTTCTGGTGGACTTGCCGCGCCGCTGTTGACCACGCTCATTGAGGAGGGCCTAGCAATGTTGACGCTCTTTTCCCAAAACGCGCATTCGAATTGTGATGGCTTTGACCGCCGGGACTTCTTGAAGATCGGTGGACTGGGATTCGGAGGTTTCAGTTTGGGCCTGCCGCAGTTGCTGGCGGCTCGTGAGCAGGCGGCGAAAAGTGGCAAAGCGTCGAAAGACACGTCCGTGGTTTGGCTCTGGCTGGGAGGCGGACCAACTCACGTCGAGACGTTCGATCCGAAGATGTCGGCACCAGTCGAGTATCGCAGCGTGACGGGTGAAGCCACGACATCCCTGCCTGGCGTCACGATCGGCGGTGGCTTTGAAAAGATCGCCGCTCAGGCCGAGCACTTTGCTTTTGTGCGATCATTCGCGCACACCAATAGCGGACACGGCGGCGGCACGCACTTCTTGATGACCGGCTATGACAACCGCATGATCGACAACGGTGGCCAGCCGACTCGGCCATCGCTCGGTTCCATCACGGCTCGCGTGCGCGGAGCCAATCACTCGCAAACCGGCATGCCGACGTATGTCCGCTTGGACGGCATCGGAGCTGACGGCCCGGCGTTCCTCGGCACGGCTTTCGCGCCGTTCGGAACCAACAACCAGGCCAAGACCAACATGACTCTGCGGACCTCGCTGGAACGCATCGAAGACCGCCGCACGCTGCTCGACGGCTTTGACCGCTTTCAACGCGATGCCGACCGCACGGGATTGATGGAAGGACTGGATGCCTTCGAGAAGCAAGCCTTCAACTTGGTGCTCGGCAATGCGACCGAGGCGTTCGACTTCAAGAAAGAGAGTCCGTCAGTTGTCTCCAAGTACGGCAAAGGGCTGGGCGAGCAATTGCTGGTGGCTCGGCGATTGTGTGAATCGGGTTGCGGTTTCGTGACGCTCAATTACGGCGGCTGGGACATGCACGGCAACATCCAGCGCAGCCTGAGTCAGCGCGTGCCGATGCTCGATCACGCCGTCGCGACGTTCGTCAAAGACGTTCAAGAGCGCGGCTTGGGCGAGAAGATTCTGTTGGTCATCACTGGCGAGTTCGGACGGACTCCGCGGATCAACAAGAATGCTGGCCGCGATCACTGGGCACCACTCAGCACGCTGGCACTCTCCGGCGGCGGACTGAAGATGGGTCAGGTCGTCGGTGAATCCGACTCGAAGGTAACTCGTCCGCAGAGCCGCCCGATCACGCCGCAAGATTTGATGGCCACCGTCTTCGAGACGCTCGGCATCGACTTGGCGACGCAGTTCGTCAACCCCGGCGGCCGACCGGTCTACATGGTCGAGCACGGTAAGCCGATCCCGGAATTGGCGGGATGAGTTGATACCAGGGAGTCACGGATACGGAATCGGTCATGCCGTACTACGAATATCATTGGACCGACGAAACCATTGATCACTTGGCCGAGCACGATCTGACGCCTGAGGATTTTGAAGACGTGGTCAGCAATCCGGAAGCGACAGGATTCAGCAAGAGTAGCGGTTCGGATTGCTGTTTCGGAGAGACGGCTGATGGTCGTTTCATTTTCTGCGCTTACGATGTAGAAGCGGATGGGATCACGTTGATCCCGCGAACCGCCTACGAGGTGCCACGCCGAATCCGCAAGAGATAAGCCATGAACGTCACGAGATCTATGATTCCCGCCGAGCGGATGGACGAGATCCGACGCTCGTGGGCGCAAGACGATGCTGGAGCAGCCGCCGTTCAGTTCGAGCGTTTAGAGGAAGCCGCTTCCGAACCTTCGATCAGTGGTCAATTGAGGCGAGCGATTCATGCGAGTGGCCGGCCAGTCAGCCAGATCGCGCGCGCTGTCGGCTTGGAGTCGCGGGAGTTAGGAGAGTGGCTAGAGGGGGAACGCACGTTGAGATCTGACATCCTGGATCGGCTCGGTCTGGCGATTCAGGCGACCATCACGGTCACCGTGCCGGCCCGAGCAGTGGTGAAATGATCGACTTGCCGTTCACTTCTCCGGCTTTGCGGCTGGATTCTCCTTGAGCGTTTCTTTCAATGTCGTGATGAGCACGAATGGTTTGCCAGCGTCGTCCGCGACAATGCGGCGGCCGAGCTTGTGCGGGAAGGTCACTTGCTTGATCAGCAGTCCCCACGTCGTCTTTCGTGGCGGGACAGTGACGGTCAGTTCGCTGAGGTCGATCTCGGCTTTGTCGATGGCGTGGTAGTCGATCAGGATCGGGATTTCCGAAGCGGTTGACGCGGCAGTCAAGACGTCGGTCAGCGGAACCTCGTCCAAGTCGACCGGCACCATTTTGAACAAGGCGGGAGCGAGCTGCCCCTGCGGCTTGTTCGCGTCGAGCGGCCAGCCGATGGGCCAGCGGTCGGCATCTTCCTCGCGCGGCGCGACGGCCAATTCGATTGTCCCTTCCGGGGTGCGGAGCGGTTTGAATGCGAGACCGAATTCACCCAACGTGGCCGCGAGCGCGGTGCCGACGCTGAGGCCATTGACGCTTTGCCGCGAAACTTTCGCAGGGTCGAACGATCGCGCCGCACGTTGAGCCTCGGGCGTCTTACGAACCGGATGCTTAGACGGCAGCGGCAGTTTGGCGAGCACGGCATCGAGCGTCAGTCCCAGCGTGTCGGCCTCGACCTTCGTGCTAAGCGCCTTCATCACGGCCGCAAACTGCGATTCGTCCAACCCGAACATCGGTTTGCCTTCCGGTGCTCCCTGCGCACCATAGGCTTTCAGTTCGCGAATCCACTCGGCCAGCTTTTCCGACTGCGACAGCGTGAAGCTGCGGTCCTCGCAAATGATTTTGCCATTGCGGTCTAGTACGGCCACGATCGTGACGCGCCGCAGTCGTCCGAGCTTTTGTTCCTTCAGTTGCGGCTTGTCGGTCGAGATCGCTTGCCGCGTCTGAAACGCGATGTTGAGCTTCTGCAACTGCCGGCCCCAATCCTGCGCATGTTCGGCCGCTGCCGCCGCGCCAGTGATTAGCTCCAGTGTGACTTCCGTTTCGGGTGCTTTGACCAGCGAGTCGTCCATAGCCCGCGCCATCTTGAACGGCTTTCGCGGCGGATCGGCACGCAGCGCGCGGCCCAGCATTTCGAATCCAGCAACCGTTGCGGTCGCCAGACAAACTCGTCGAGTGATTCGCATGTGTGACCCATTTTTGTCAGAGGCCAGAGGTCAGAAACCAGAGGTCAGAGGTCAGAAGTCAGAGGTCAGAGGTCAGAAGTCAGAGGTCAGAGTTTGGAAATCGGAAATCAGAGAACGGATGGCCGGCAAAGCCGGTTCTTTTTTTGTCCGGTCCCCTCGCCCCGGTACTCCGGGGAGAGGGTTAGGGAGAGGGGTTTTTCGATCCGAAAGATGCCCGAAGATCAGTTGTCTTGGCAAGAGATTGTCCTGCGATTTGAGGTATTGGCACCATTCGCCCCTCTCCCTAACCCTCTCCCCGGAGTACCGGGGCGAGGGGACCGGACATAACACGCCGGCTACGCCGGCGATCTCTAGCTTCCGACTTCTGAGCTCCAGTCTCTGACTTCTGGTTACTGACCTCTGACCTCTGACCTCTGACCTCTGACTTCTGACTTCTGACCTCTGACTTCTGACCGCTGATCTCTGATCTCTGATCTCTGATCTCTGATCTCTGATCTCTGATCTCTGATCTCTGATCTCTGATCTCTGAAAAACCGACGGCACGTCGCTTCGCCCCCACGAAGCGACGTGCCAGTCGGCGCTAGGCCCCCCGGCCTCAATTCAAATTGTGGTGCGACGCTCCGCGTTGCAATTCACGCCGCGGAGCGTCGTGCCACTATGTCGTACCACATTACGGGAACAGCGTATTCGGGAAGCTGTTGTTGCTGAACGTTCCGGCCGGCACGATCGTCCACGGCGGTGTGTTGAACGTGCCGATCAGGAAGCCCGATGTGTCGAAGCCGGCTTCCAACTGCAACAGGCTGGCCGGGATGATGTTTGTGTTGGCGTCCAGAGAATCGCCCACGTTGCCTTGGAAGACGAGGTTCAAGTTGGCGAGCGGAATCGGGCCGGCGGCCGGAGGTGCCACGGTGGACGCGAAGGTTTCAAACCGCACATCGTCACCGAGATTGCCGCTGAAGGTGTTGTCCGAGATGCGAGAAGTCACAAAGCCGGAGCCGCTGGTACCGACTCGCAATACCAGCCCGCCTCCGGCGAAGAGGCCGTTGTTGTTGTTGCCGGAAATCGTATTGCCCCGCATGTCGAGGATCATTTGCGGATCGGAGATCAGGGCACCGGTTGCCAGCAAGGCCAATGGGTCCGTCGAAAGGATGTCGACTCCCGCTGCCGTCTGTTGCAATTGTGCCGCGGCTGCCGTGTTGACGATGTAGATCCCTTCCAGTCCGTTGTTCAGAATCGAGTTGGCTCCGCCCAGTGTGCCATCCCCCAACCGCAGTGCGGTCTGGCCATCACCTCGATTGAGGATATCGATGCCGCGGCCGGTATTCGCCGAGAAGCTATTACCCAGCATAGTCAGAGCCGAGAACTGTCCAGTCGAGGTGACCAGTTCGAATCCGTCGCCGGTGTTGCTTTCGATCACGTTGCCGATGATGCGTGCCTGGAAATCACCCGGCACTCCCACATTGAAGTCGATGCCACCTGTCCCTGACGTGTCAGTGAAGCCGAGCGCCGTGGCCGTCGCGCCGTTGCGGGCGATCAGGTTGTTGTTGATCTCGATGAGTCCCCCGCTGTTGAGCTCGATGCCGCCCATGCCGTTGTCCGTGATCGTGTTCCCCAGGCTGAGTCCATCGGAGGGATCAAGCCCAGACTGGCCGATGACCAGCGGTTGATTCGTACCGAAGAAACCGGCGGTCGCGGAAATTTCGATCCCGTGCGCACCATTCGCCTGAATCGTGTTCTTCGTCCAAATTCCGGTGAGTGAGACCTGTTCGGTCAAAGCATTGTTCACGAAGCTGGTCATCTCGATGCCGTTGAAGCCATTGTTCGAGATCGTGTTGCCGGTGATCGTGGCGTCGATGAAGGCATCCGCCTCGCCCCGCAGATTGATGCCATCGAAAGTATTGCCCGTGATCGTGTTGCCTTGAATCGTAAAGTCCAGCACATCGTTCAATCCGCCAAGAGCGTGCAGGTAGATGCCGTCGAACGTGTTGTCGGTGATGCGATTGTTCGTGATCGTGACGTTGTCGATCACGGCGTCGCCGGTGCGGAGAATGGTCAGGCCATTCACGACATTGGTGGCATTGGCCGTAAAAGTGCCGGGGGCGGTTGGACCATTGCTCGCGATGATATTCCCATCAATGGCGAGGTTGATCAATCGCGATTGGTCGCCGACTTGCACCAACACACCACCACCCGCGTTGGCGAGCGTGGGGTCGGCGAGATCTAGCGTGCCGCTGTTGTTCTTGTCCTCACCGGGATCGAGTATTCCATTGCCGTTCGTGTCTTCGGATGCGCTGCCAATAATGTTGTTGCGAATCACGGAGTCAGTCAGCATGGCGGTGGTCGGATTGAGCACGCTCATCGATCGCGTTCCGATGTAGATGCCCTGGCCGGAGAACGGCGTGGGAACGACAGGGCCGGGGACCGGTGGTGGCACTGGGCCAGCACCAGGCGGAACTACGACGGGAGCATCATCAACTGTTCCCGTGATCGTATTTCCTTCGATGTGGAACGTCCCAGCCGCGGCGTTCTGAGCCACGATCGCGATGCCGGCTCCCGCATTACCGCGGAAGGTATTTCCGTCACCCGCATTCGGGCCGCCGATCGTCACGTCGAAGGTGCCGTTCGTCGCAGTCAGGCTGAAGCCGGGTCCAACGTTCGCATTCGCAACGGGATTGCCGAACACCGTGTTTCCGATGAACAGCCCGGTCAACACGCTGTCGGTCGTGTCGATCACGATGCCGCCCCGGCCGCTGACAGTGTGGTTGATCGTCAAGCCGGAGATCGTTCCCAAATTGAAGTTGCCGTTGTTGCCCGTGATGAACAGACCGTTGGTCGCGTTGTTGAACAGCCCGTTCCCACTCTCCAGCAGGCCATTTCCGTTGACATCCTCGGCCAGATCCAGTTGGCCGTTACCGTTTGCGTCTTCGATGTCGAGGATGCCGTTGCCGTTCGCGTCCTCGCCAACGTCCAGGATTCCGTCGCCATCCAAGTCTTCCGTATCGAGCACGCCGTTGCCGTTCGTGTCTTCCGAGAGATCGAGCACGCCGTTGCCGTTGAGATCTTCGGTCATCCCGAAGAATCCCAGATCCAACAAGCCGTTGCCGTTGAGGTCTTCGTTCGCGTCCAGCACGCCGTTGCCGTTGAGATCCTCGGACGCCGCCAGATTGGTGATCGTGCCGCCGTTGAGTGCTTCGAATCGAATCGCATTGCCGCCGTTATTGGACAGCGTGTTACCGCTGAACTGGAACAGTTCGATCGATCCAGTATCAGCCCGCAAGACAATGCCGTCACCCGTGCTATTGCTGATCGTGTTGTTGGTGATCCGCGTGGTGATGATGCCGTTGTTGATCGTGTTCAGGCTGATGCCCGTGCCATTGCCAGTAAATGTGTTGTTGTCGATTTCGCGGAGGTCGATCGTGCCGCCATCCGCGGTGACCGACAGTCCCGCTCCCAGGTTGTTGAGGAACTGGTTGCCCAGAACTGAGCCGTCGATGTGAGCCGTCGAGAGCGCCGCGTTGACCGTGTTGATGCTGACGCCATTGCCACTGCTCATTCCCATTACCGAAGTGCCATTGCCCTGGAAGGTGTTGGACCGAATCAGCAGGTTGTTGATCTGAGCATTGTCGGTGGCTTGAACCAGCAGTCCGCCTCCTTGTTGCGAGCGGACATCGTTGCCGATAAACGTCGGGCTGTTGAGCACCGCGTCGCCAGAGGCTCGTAGTTCGATGCCAATACCGGGCACCGCGTTGACCGGATTAGCCGCAGCGTTCGCCACAAACTGAGCGGCTTGCGCGTTTCCGGGAACCGCTTGCAGCGTGCCAGACAAGACGCTTCCGGTGGAGAATGTCGCAGTGACAGTGGAACCAATGAAGTTATTTCCGCTCGTCTGCTCAATGACCGGAGCGACTCCGTCCACGTCGATGCCGAAGGAGAATTGCTGCGGACGGTCTTCCCCCGGATCGAGTCGGCCGTTGTTATTGGTGTCTTCGCCCGCGTCCAAAACGCCGTTGAACGAACCGAACTTGGAGTATTGCAGATTCAGTAATGTGGCTTGATCGGCCACCGCATAGGTCGCGATGGTGCTGGTCGACGTGGCCAGAGTCGGCGAGGTCACGCCATTCACGGAAGTCAGGCCGGTCGCGGTGATCAAGCCGGTGGTGACCGTGAAGTCCTGAGCGTCGACGTCGCCGGCCAGTGTGTTGAACACCAGACCTGCCGGCTGGATATCCCACACGAAGTTGCTGAGATTGATTCCGGGTTGCGAAGTGTTCGAGAACGAGAACGGCACGCCGGTTGTCGAACCGTTGATCAAAAACGTCAGATCGCCATTGCCGCTGCCGATCGAATTGTTGAGGGCCACGATGTTTCCAACCGCGGTGCCGCTCAGGTCGACCAGAATGCCGCCTCCTTGGTTGCCCACGAAGATGTTGCCGTCCAGCGCATTGGCCGCGTCGAGCGTCCCGTTGCCGTTCGTGTCCTCGGTGTCGAGGATGCCGTTGCCGTTCTTGTCCTCGCCGACATCCAGCACTCCATCGCCGTCCGTGTCTTCCGTATCGAGCACGCCGTTGAAGTTGATGTCCTCGTTGCTCAGGAAGCCGATGTTCGCGTTGACGATGCCGCTGTCGGCCAAGATCGCCAATCCCCGGCCCCCATTCCCCTGAGACTGATCCAGAGGATTGCCGAAGTTGTTTCGCGTGATGATCAAGTTGATGTTCGCGTTGTTCGTGCCATTGATCACGATGCCATCGCCGGTGTTCCGCGTGATCGTGTTGCCGGCAATCAGATAGCCGCCATCCAAGCGGCCGTTGCCATTCGTGTCCTCGGACTGGTCCAGAATTCCGTTGTTATTCGTGTCCTCGGATACGTCGAGCTTGCCGTTGCCGTTCTTGTCTTCGATGGTGTCCAGCAGTCCGTTGCCGTTGGTGTCCTCGCCGGCATCCAGCACGCCGTTGCCGTTGATGTCTTCGGCGTTGTCGAGCACGCCATTGTTGTTCGTGTCCTCACCCGAATCCAGCACTCCATTGCCGTTGGTGTCTTCGCTGACGTCCAGGATTCCGTTGTTATTCTTGTCTTCGGACTGGTCCAACACGCCGTTGCCGTTGAGATCCTCGGATGGATCGAGTTTTCCATTGGCGTTCTTGTCTTCGCCCAGCGTGGCCATATCGACGGTCGCCGCATTGGCGTTGATGACCACACCTCTTCCCTTGGTGAGCAACCCATCGCCGTCGGTGTCTTCATCGGGATCAAGCACACCGTTGCCGTTACGGTCTTCGCCGCGGTTGCCGTCGATGATGTTGCCGACAATGGAACCGTGAATGATTCCTCGCGTCGCATCAGAATTCAGCACGATGCCGTCGCCGTTGCTGCCTTGCGTCAGCAGTCCGTCCCCATTGAGGTCTTCTCCGGCATCCAGCACACCATTGCCATTGGTGTCCTCATCAACACCGATGAAGTTACCGACGATGTGAGCATTGATTTCGGCTCGATTGCGGGCGGTGATGCGAATGCCCGCTCCGTCGTTGCCAACGATGGTATTGCCGGTCGTCGCCAAAGCGACTGTTGGCGTCGGCGCCCCCGCCACCGCAGTTGGCGCGGTGAACTCATTGACAAACAAGTCCAAAGTGCCGACACCCGAATTCGTCAGCCGGAAGCCGTCGTTGGACGTCCCCACCAAGCCCGTCATCGTGTTGGTTTGGAACAGGCCCACGCCCGTCGCATTGTTCAGCACGACGCCGTCTGTGTAGTTGCGGAAAGCGTTGTGGTGAATGTTAAAGTCGATGATGTTCGTGCCCGCGATGCCCACCGAGTTCGGAATGGCCGCGTTGCCAGTCGCTCCGTCAAACGTGATGCCGGCGACTTCGGTACGATTGCCGGCCAGAGTCACCAACGTGCCGCCCATTGGGCTGGTGAGGATCGGCGAGACCGGAGTCACATCGCCGAAATTCGCCAGCGACGGCAGCGTGATCACGCCCAGATTTGTATTCAGCGTCACGCCTCCCGCCGCAAGGATGCTCGTGCTGAGCAGCTTCTGATCAGAGAACAGTTGCAGGTTGCCGTCGCTCAGCACCTGATTCCCCGCCGCGCTGCCATCGACAACGATCAGGCAATTCGCCGGCAGGTTCGTGAAGCCTTGCAATGTGTTGAATGGATGCTCGAAGGTGCCGTTGCCATTGGTTGCTCGGTCGGGATCCACAAAGACCACGACGATCGGCCGACTTCCGCCGGAAGTGGAGGTCTTCGCGTTCGGAGCGCCCACCTTGAGCAATGGCGTCGCATTCACATCCTGCCGCGTATGAGTCTGCACGCGGTAGCTGCGATTGACGGTCATCAGCATCTTGTCTTCGACCGACTTCGGCCGGAACCATTGACGTGCCCGGCCGTCCGGCAGCGACATCTGAAAGCCGACCCAGGCATTCGTTCCAAAGACGCTATCGTGTGACGCGGTGACATTCGCACGGAAGCTGTCGGTCACATTCGCCTCGAACCGCACGCGCGGTCCGGAAGCGGTCTCCTCTGTGTGTGAATTGGCGGTGTTCGTGGTCAACCAATATCCGCCGACATACCCTGAAACGCCGTAGCGGCCGAGGATTGGCAACGGTCCACCGATTTCGGCATCCAGACCACGAAATGCGGACTCGGTTGCGGTCTGTTGATTGATCAGCAAATTGTTGCCGCCGAAGAATGCGGATCCAATCGGCCGGCTGGAGATTTGATTCGTCTCGGTTCCAAATGGGATGTAGCCATTGACACGCAAATCCATCCAAGTTCCGAGCGACTCGAAGCTGACCCCGACCTGCTGGTAAGCGCGGTTGTGACCGTCGTCATAGTCAATCCAGGTCGACAGACCATGTAGCCGGTTCAATTGCGAATCGAAGTATCGGAAGCCGACTCCGGCACTGGCCGCGCCGCGGCCGGCATACGTCGCGACGCCGCGAGCGTCGATGAACAGAACCTGATCCGAATCCATCAGTCGCGTGAGGATCGGCACCAAAGCGTTGAAATTCGCTTCGCCGTTGTCCACTCCCAACCGGTCATTCAAAAACATTCCGATATCGAATCGTGGTCCAATCGCGTCGCGTCGAGAATTCTGCAACGTGCCATACGTCTGTGGCAGTACCGGTGGCCTCGGCAGACCGTAATTGTAGCCGGGATCCAACGGCATGTACGGCGATGGTGAGAGCGGCGCCAGCCCCTCTGATTGGGGAATCACCGCTGTACCGGGGTTGGCCGATGGTGCGTAAAACTCGCCTGGCTCCTGGGAGTAAGCGTGAGGCATCGAAGACGCACCAGACATTGCCGAGATGAGCAGCAGATTCCGCCAGAATCTCGCACGCTTCATGTTCATGGGTCGTTCCACTCGGTTCCGCTGAGTTCGGGGAATAACCGACTTGGAAGAATGCGGAGATTCTTCCGATTTTAACGGTTACTCAGATTTTTCGGCCTGCGGACCATGCGGAGTTGAATAGAACAGAAGCGAATGTGAAACTTTTCCGATTCCGTGGACTTTCCGGATTGGGGAGTTCACAAACAAATAAGCACAACTTATCTCGTGCATTTGAGTTATGTAGCAGATCAGCAAAAACTGCACGTTCAGGTTCCGTCTTCAGCAATTTCGAATTCGCTGGGACCAATTCCGGAATATCCAACCCTGACTGTGACGGTTCCGCACACTGTCCGACTTGCCAAGGATTGACCCGCGAATGAATTGTTCAACAGGAACTCATGGGCGAACGCAGAACGGAAAACTCTTGAGAAGCATTCCCCCGCAACAGGGAATTTTTGATGCCTTCTGTGTATCTTCTTGCCGGCCTCCGAAGTGACCTGCAATGACTGCGGCACGTGCTCCGCGAACTGGCCTTCGGCAAGAACAACCAAGATAGGGGAACCGAGATGAAGAATTTGTTGAAGTTGCTGGGATGCAGTTTGGTCGCCTTCGCGATCGGTTGTGGCGATCAAGCGCCGTCAACGCCGGCGGGTGGAACGACCCCGGTAATGGATCCCGCTAAGGCAATGGAAGCCTCTCAAAAGGCCGGCGAAGCAGCGAATAAGGCCGACGAAGCGGCGGACAAGGCGGGTGATGCGGCCGACGAAGCGAAGAAGGCCGTTGAAGGAGAGGAAAAGAAGGAAGACGCTGCGAAGGAAGATGCTCCGAAAGAAGAGAAGTAAACGTCGTTCACGATGGGATGTACGAAAACGGACCCTCGAACGTCATCGTTCGAGGGTCTGTTCGTTTTGAGTCAATGTCGTTGAATCTCTCCGAGCCTCAACCTTTCGTGGAGTAACCGAGTCGCATCGTGAGAAGTACTTGAGTTTGCACTGTACTGCAAACGTTGAGAATCTTGTTTTTGTGAGAAGATTTTGGATACCGAAAGCGCCATCGCCAAGGTCTGCCTTGGGTTGCGCTCCGGGGAGAAT
>JAYVSP010000217.1:0-3895 GCA_043775215.1 Planctomyces sp.
ACGGACTCTGATTTCGAGTGAAACACGAAATGTTGAAAACCGCGATATTTCACGGGCAGGTTACAAACCTGCCCCACGAGTTCGCTTGTTTGAGGACTATTACCAGATGGCCCAGTGAGTTGGCCCATAGATCGCCAGACTGGAAGCCAAGATCCACAACACGCCGTTGAGGAGGAGTGGGCGATCCGACACAAACAATCGCGACGGATCGCCCCCTTCGGTTCGCTGATGCACGAGGTACAGGTAGCGGAAGATGCCATAGATCACGAACGGCGTCGTCAACACCAGCATCGGCGAACCGACATGGCTGGTCTGGCTCGCCGAGGCGGTCGTGTACAGCGCGTATGTCACAACCGCCGCGCCGGCAGAAATCGTCATCATCACATCGAGAAACGGCAGCGAATACTCGTCCAGGTTGCTGCGATGCTGACTGGCGTCGCCACGCAGAATGGCCAGTTCGTTGCGTCGCTTACCGAAGCCCACCAACAGCGCGAGCGTCATCGTGCAAAGTACCATCCAACTCGACGCCGGCACGCCAATCGCCACCGCCCCGCCGATTGCTCGCAACACGAAGCCGAGCGAGATCAGCATCACGTCCAAGATCACCACCTGTTTCAGTTTCAGCGAGTAGGCCACGTTCATAAGCACATACACCGCCAGCACGCCGCCGAATGTCCGATTGATCGTAAACGCCGAAATAATGCTGCCAATTGCCAGAAACAACATCGCGGCAATCGCGGTCGCTCGACTGATTAATCCCGCCGCCACCGGTCGCAGCCGCTTCGTGGGATGCCGCCGATCCTCTGCGATGTCGTTGACGTCGTTCAGCAAATAGATCGAACTTGCGGCGAAGCAGAACAGCAAGAACGCGTGAAAGCTGTGCAACACCGCAATCGGATCGCTCATCGAACGTGAAAACACGAGCCCGCCAAAGACCAACAGATTCTTCACCCATTGATGTGGACGCAGACTCAAGGCCAGCGCGCGGGTACTTCGCATCGCCTCGGCCAACGGATGTATGCTGGTGGTGTTGTGACTCATCGTGATTCCTTGGAGTGCTGCGGCTTTGACGCAGCCCGCCATTCATGGTGGGTTCGAGCTACGAATGTGAAGCGACAACCGTACGAGGTGCGGCATCGCACGATTGAGTTTGTTTGGACGGAACACTGCGAATCGGATGAAGGGCCGTGTTGATGCATCCAGGATGAGACGCCGCGATCGCCGCCGCATGCTCGCGCATCGGCCGGACGTCGTAATGCCGAGTCATCTGGCTCAGCACTTTGTCGAGTAAATCCAGTTTGCGCCCGCTCGGCACGCGCATCGCCGGGAAGAACTCGAGTCCGCAGCCGTCATCGCTGCCGAGAAAGTCCAACGGGTGCAACAACAACGACGGAGCCACTCCGTTCAGTCGGCAAAGTGTCAACGCCATCCGCCAATAAGTCAGCGCTAACGGTCGCGAGAACTGGTCGAGGTACAGCAAATAGCTGACGTGAATCGGCACCTTGAACCAGGGCATCGTCGTAACGGGGATTTCCAGCAATGTGTTCTGACCGATTGCCGATTTCAGCTTCCGCCGCTCGACCACATCGAATGGACCTCCCAGGACTTCCCAACGATATGGTCGCAACGGCTTGAAGCCGTCGCTCATCGTGCCGAACAGCTTCTTGCGTTCGTTCTTTTGCTTTTCATCCAGACGAGCCGTCAGAAAGTAATACAGCCGTGCGAGCGGACCCAAGAAGGTCGGGAACGTCGAACAGTCGTACTCATAGCCGCGCTGCATCAGGACTCTCAGCACATCATCCGACAGGCTGAAGCCCGGTCCGCGAAAGCCGACCGTCCGCTCGCCGGTCGCACGTTCGATGTGCTCTTCGGCGCGAGCCAGTTCATCATTGATTTGCTCGAACGAATACAGATGCAGCCACGGCTCGTGATGAAACGAGTGATTGCCAATTTCATGTCCCGCCTCAGCGATCGAGGCCAGAGCATTCCGATTCTTGTCCAACGCCGCATCTTGTCCGACAACGAAGACGGTGATCTTGAGTTCGCGCTGTTCAAGAAACTCCAAGAACCGAGGCACGACGACGTCGAGGTAACTCGGAAACGAGTCCCATCCGGCATCCCCATGGGTTTTCATGTACGACCACTTGTTGTCGAGGTCGAGTGACAGACTGGCAATCGGTTTGGTCATGAGGGCGTTCCTTCGGATGAAAGGGACGTCAAGGACGAAAAGGACGGAAGAGAATTGGGCTTCTCGTTTTTGTTTTCAATCTCTTTGGTCCCGTTCGTCGCTTCGCTCCGTTTTTCCAACAACAGAGTTTGCACCGCGTCTTCCGCCAGCTTCACGGTTTCATTCACGTTCAATGTCCCGTTGACGATATGTGCCGAATTCACGGCGAAGACGCCTGGCACGGATGTCTTCATCGGCGGCAGTTGCTCGGAGTAATTCAGCGTCGAGAGGGCCACGACATTGCGGACTCGCGAGACGCGGAAGGCTTCGACGTCGTCGTCGCGGAAGTGCGGATACATTCGCCGCAAAGCCGCGAGAAACTGCGTGCGCAATTCTTCGTCGCTCACCTCAAACAGCGGGTCGTCTGGAGCCACGTACTTCGGCAGATAGACCAGTGATCGCCCGCCGAACTCGGCACGATCGACGAGCGTGGACATCTCAATGACGGCCGTGAACGGCACCCAATCGTCAGTGATGTTCGTCACGTAATACTTCGCCAACGGCTGCTTCAGCAGGAGCGAGGCACACACGATCCCTTGATAGCGAATGCCATTGAGCCGGCGATGCTCGTCGTCGGACAACTGCGGGCAAACACGCGAGACGACCGGAGCCGGCGTCGTCAGCACGACTCGATCGAATGATTCGGAGGGACGGTCACGGAATGAGATCTGGACAGGTTGTAGCCGCGTTTCGCCAGAACGCGGGTCGGTGATTGTCTCACCCACGCTCTGGCGAGGCGTGGCTACGTCGCTCAACAACGTCACTCGTTCGATCGCGTGGTTCACGCGCACATCGACACCGGCCGCCTCCAACAGCAGCGAAAAATGTTCCAGGATGCGGGCGTAGCCACCGGGAACGTAGCCGAACATCTCCTTCTTCAATCCGGTGCGTCGAGCGGCATACATTCGCGCGATCGTGGACCAGATGAATGCGGCCGACGTGTGCTGATAATTCTCGCCGAGTTTCGCTCGTAATAGCGGCAGCCAGATTTTGTCGAACGCCTTACGGCCTGACAGGCGGCGCAGCCAACCGGCGACCGGGATGGATTCCAATCGTTTGCCGTCGCGCAGCTTCGAGGCGTAAAAGATCGTCCCGCCCAGCCGAAACTTGTCGAGCAGGCCCAGCGGCGGGAACTTCAGAAACTCGACCGTGTTCGACATCGAGTACAGTCGGTCGTCCGTGTAAAACCCCGTTTTTGTCTCGACCCAGCGCATGTCTTTTTCAAGATGCAGTTCGGCCAACAGCTTTCGCCAGTGCATGTCGGACAACAGTGTGACGTGATAATGCCGATCCCAAGTGACGTCACCAAGCTGCCAGGCATCGGCCAAGCCACCAACATTTGGCCCGGCCTCGAACAACGTGACCCGCTCGCCAGCCTGAGCCAGTCGCAGCGCCAACGTCATCCCCAGGATTCCGCCGCCAACAATTGCTGTTTTAAGTTGTGTCATGATGTTTCAAGTAACCCGCAGCGTGAAATCTTCACTGCACCGTAACCCGAAGCGCCAGTTTTGAAGTTGCGCAGTCTTGTTTTTCGCCCCAAAGGGGTGCAACTCGATAGCCCAGGGCGAAGCCCTGGGTTTGACGGACAAAACGTGGCAAGCCCTGTCGGGGCGAAACAAATGGATGTCTTTGGTCTCCGTGGAGTTTCGCCCTTTCAGGGCTTCTTAT
>JAYVSP010000218.1:0-9340 GCA_043775215.1 Planctomyces sp.
GGAAGCGTGACTGTTGTCCGCTTCCTGACGGGCGCGGCTCTGGAACTTGTTTCTGCACGCGTTCTAAGGTTCATCCTCGATAACTCATTGCCGAGAGGCTGAGCATGATCGGAATTGGAAACCCATTCTTCAGTCATGACATGAGCCGCAGTGAGTTCTTGCGAGTCGGAGCACTCGGCCTCAGTGGCCTGACACTCGCCGACTTGTTGCGGCACGAGGCGACCGCGAACACGGAAACTCGTCGGCCGAAATCGGTGATTTATGTCGTCTTGGACGGCGGACCATCGCACATCGACATGTGGGATTTGAAACCGCAGGCTCCGACCGAGTATCGCGGACCTTTCTCGCCGATTGCGACAAAGTTGCCGGGCGTGCAAATCTGCGAGCACATGCCACTGCAAGCGGCGATGCTCGATCGAACCGCGTTGGTTCGTGGCATTCGCTCGGTCGAGAACGATCACTACCTCAGCGAGGTTTATACAGGGTTACCGCGTTCGTCAGGCAAGCGGCCGGCGTTTGGATCGGTCGTCAGCAAACTCGCTCCGACCAGGCATTCGCTGCCGACATACGTCAGCCTCAAGCAGCATTCCGGCGACTTATTCGATTACGAGAAGCCGCATTACGTGGGAGCCGCGCACGCGCCGTTTCGACCGTTCGAGGAATCGCTCAAAGACCTCACGCCGGTCAAAAACCTCGAAGTGCTGGAAAACCGCAAGGCGTTGCTCGTCGCGTTCGACAATTTGCATCGCGAACTCAATCGACGCCAAGCATTCGGCGGGCTCGATCGGTTTCAGGCTCAGGCATTAGAGATGATCGCGTCGCCGAAAGTGCGCGAGGCGTTTGATCTCACGAACGAATCGCCGGAGACGCTCGCTCGCTACGGCCACAAGGCCGGAAAATATCCGCATCAAACGG
This sequence comes from Planctomyces sp., assembly GCA_043775215.1. Taxonomy (GTDB): domain Bacteria; phylum Planctomycetota; class Planctomycetia; order Planctomycetales; family Planctomycetaceae; genus SXKJ01. Next base: position 916 of record JAYVSP010000218.1, read on the forward strand.
CGAAGCAATATATGTACGACTGGAACGGCAAGCCGTTCTTGATGGCTCGGCGCTTGGTCGAAGCGGGAGTGCGCGTCGTGACACTGCACGCGGCCGAGTGGGATCACCACAGCAGCCCGACAGGCGATATCTTCTTCGCGCTGAAGTGCCTGATGCCGGTGCTTGACATGAGTATCACCGCATTGGTCAACGACCTAAACGATCGCGGACTGTCGGACGACGTGCTGGTCGTGGTGCTTGGCGAGTTCGGACGCACGCCAAAGATTTCGCCGGTCGGTCCCGGCCGCGAACATTGGGCGGATTCCGGTTGTGCGTTGTTCTTCGGCGGCGGCTTGAAGATGGGCCAGGTGATCGGCGAAACCGACTCGCGGGCGGAGCGGTCGATCAATGGCACGATCAGTTTTCAGAACATCATGGCTACGATCTATCACACGCTCGGAGTCAACGTGGACATCAAACTGCCGGACTTCAACGGCCGACCGCAACATCTCCTGGACGACCGCGAGCCGATCCGCGAGTTGTTAGCGTGAGCTCCTTTTCGCGGCCAAACTGAAAGACGGGCGTCCACAATCTCTGAGACGGCGACAAATCAGCCGCTTGGCTCCGGTTGTCACCCAGGTAAAGGTTCCACTTCATTCCTGCTCCTTCGGCAACTTTGATTGTCTGTACTGGATGAGTTCTTCTACGCTGTCCGCCGTCCATCGGTGAATGTCTCATCCGCTTAATGTTCAGGAATCGAATTCGCGGCACAACTCCCGCGGTTGGAGTCTGGAGCACAAATCATGTGTGGCATCGTTGGGTATGTTGGGACGAAGGCGGCCACAGACGTGTTGCTGAGCGGACTCCGGCGACTGGAGTATCGCGGATATGACTCGGCGGGAGTTGCCGTGCTCGATCAGGGTTCACTGCGCGTGGTCCGCTCGGTCGGACATGTGAAGCGTCTCGCCGAACGACTGGCAGATCATCCGCTGAACGGGTCGCTGGGCATTGCCCACACGCGTTGGGCGACACATGGTCGGCCGAGCGAACTCAATGCACATCCGCATGTCGACTTCAGCGGCAAATTCGCACTGGTTCACAATGGCGTGATCGAAAATCACTCGGTGCTTCGCACGTTCTTAGAACAGCAGGGGATCAAGTTCCACAGTGAGACCGACACCGAAGTTCTCGTGCAATTGATCGGCTACTTTTATTCAAAGACACCGGACGTGACCGCCAGTTTACGCAACGCGCTGCGCGAAGTGCGGGGGACGTTTGGGTTGGCCATTCTCTGCGCGGACACGCCCAACACGCTCTTCGCCGCGCGGCGTGGGAGTCCGTTGATCGTGGGAGCGGGGCGGGATGAATATGTCGTGTCGTCCGATACCAGCGCGATCGTGGGGCATGCGACGCAGGTCACGTATCTCGAAGACAATGAGATTGTTTCGCTCGGTCCCAATGGCTTGATGGCCACGACCATCGACGCGATGCCCGTCGAGAAGGCGTTCGCGACGCTCGCCACCGCGCTTGATGAAATCGAACTGGGAGAGTTCGAGCACTACATGCTGAAGGAGATTCACGAACAGCCCAAGAGCCTGGAGAACGCGATTCGCGGGCGAGTGAATCCGCGAACCGGCGAGATCTGTTTGGGCGGGCTCACGCAGTGCGAACATGATCTGCTGCGGTGCGAGCGTGTGCTATTGTTCGGCTGCGGGACGGCGTGGCACGCGGCATTGATCGGCGAATATCTGTTCGAGGATCTGGCTCAAATGCCGGCTACGGTCGAATACGCCAGCGAACTGCGGTATCGCAATCCGATCATCGAACCGAATACTTTGGCGATCGCGGTGAGTCAATCGGGCGAGACTGCCGACACGCTGGCCGCGTTGCAGGAAGTGAAGCTCAAAGGGGCGACGGTGCTCGGCGCGGTCAATGTGGTCGGATCGAGCATTGCTCGCGAGACGCACGCCGGCTGCTATCTGCACGCTGGGCCGGAGATTGGCGTCGCCAGCACCAAAGCCTTCACATCGCAGGTCGTCGTACTGGCGCTGATGGCCACGTACTTCGGACGGCGACGTCACCTGTCACCGCAGTTGGCCGAACAGATTGCCCGCGAATTGCTCGACATCCCCCACAAAGTGGAACGGGCTCTCGAACTGAGTCCGCGCATCAAGCAACTCGCATCCCGGCTCGCCGAGCGGAACAACTGGCTGTACCTCGGTCGCGGCGTGAACTATCCGGTTGCGCTCGAAGGAGCGCTGAAGCTGAAGGAAATCAGCTACATCCATGCTGAGGGACTTCCCGCCGCCGAAATGAAACACGGTCCGATCGCACTCATCGACGAGGGCTTGCCGGTCGTGGTCATCGCTCTGCGGGACCACACCTATGACAAGGTGCTGGCGAACATTGAAGAAGTCAAAAGCCGCGGCGGATACACGATCGCCATCGCGTCCGAAGGAGACGCAGAGATCGCGGGCGTGGCCGACGAAGTTCTGAATGTGCCGCCCACGCTCCCGTTGCTGTCACCGATCTTGAGCAGCATTCCGCTGCAACTGCTCGCGTACCATACGACCGTCGCGCGTGGGCTGAATGTGGACAAACCGCGGAACCTGGCCAAAAGTGTCACGGTGGAGTGAGTCGATCATGCCCGGAATCATTGACCCGGAAATTGTGGTTTACGAAGACAGTCATTGGCCCCACTTTTTGCCGCTGGTCTACGTGCGACCTGTGTGGCACCTGCGCTGCGGGATGTGGGATTTGCTGACACGAATCCGCCGAGTCGCCTCTCTGCCGACGGGTGCTGACTCGTGCGGCGTTCCAGGTGTGAACGTCGGCGAGACACGGCTTGAAAACCGTGGCCTCGCACCACGCAGCGGCCCGACGCTCTGGTGTCGACCGGAACTCGCCGATGTCGTGCGCGAACAGACTGGTCAGCCCGTGAACGCTCCTCTGTCAGGCCACGCATTGCTGTTGAACGGTCGCGGCTTGTGGCGACACATCCCCGAAGTCCGCATGACCGACTCGGCGTGGGTGGGCACCGTGAATGACGGCCGCGACATCGCGTGCGTGTCTGCGGAATCCACGCTCGCGGCGTCGCTGTCGTCGGCCGTGATGCTCGATGAGCGACGACTCGCCGCCTGCTTGGACGGTCTCCCGCGCCGCGATGTTTCGGACGACGTCAGCCTGTTCCATTGGCCGTGGGAACTGATTCATCGCAACGAAGCGTCAATCGCCGACGACTGGTTGAGCGTCCGTGAACTCGCCGCCGAAGATCGAATCGCGAGTGACAACAATGTTGCCGAAGGAAGCTATCTGCTCGCGCCGGAATCCATTCGCATCGGCTCGGGAAGCCGCATTAAGCCGTGTGTGGTCATCGACGCGGAGAATGGTCCGGTGTGGATTGGCGACGCCGTGAAGATCCTGCCGCATACGTACATCGAAGGCCCGTGTTTCATCGGCGACGGCAGCCTGATTCAAGCCGGTTCGCGGATTCATGCCGGGACGACGCTCGGTCCCCGATCGAAGGTCGGCGGCGAAGTGGAAGCCAGCATCATCCACGGCTACTCGAACAAGCAGCACGACGGCTTCCTCGGCCACAGCTATATCGGCTCGTGGGTCAATCTCGCCGCTGACTGCATCAACAGCGACCTCAAGAACACGTATGGCACGGTTCGCGTTCCCATCAACGGACGCGACGTCGAAACCAACGAAATATTTGTCGGGATGCTGGTCGGCGACTACAGCAAAGCGGGAATCAACACCAGCTTCCCCACTGGCACAGTTCTGGGTTTTTGCAGCATGATCTTCGCGACGCATAGTCCCAAATTCGTCCCCAGCTTCTCGTGGATCAATGGCCCCGACCGCGAACCATACGACGTAACGCGAGCCTTGCTGATGGCTCGCCGGATGATGTCCCGTCGCGAAAAGGCGATCAGTCCCATACTCGAATCGCTCTTTCAACACATATCGCAACAGTCCGCCGAGATAGAACTCGTCGCCTCGAATCGCTCCACACCGAGTCGGTAAAAGGCGGCAGAAACCGAATAGAGTTGTGTCTGTGCGGAGCTGGAGCACAGCGAGCCTGCGAATGATTCGAGCCGCGACCGGGGAAGGAGCGGCGCCTCACAAGGACTTATTTCCGCTCCCTCATGGTCACGGCTCATTTACTGAACGCCTTCGAAAGTCTGTCGAGCGCGGTTTTCACTTGGAACGCGGATCAAAAGTCTGTGCCGTATTTTCGCGACAGGCGTGAGCGGGTTGAGAAGGTTTCGTCGGTCAACATGTCCCAGACTTGTTGGCGGTCCTTTTCGGCGTCGGCAATCACCTTGGCTTGTTTGGCTTCGATTTCGGCGAAGTTGTTGCGGTACTCGACTCGGTTTTGCGCAAGAGCGTAACCGGCACCGTAACTCACTCCTCCGTACCAGCCGTTCGAATAATAGTTCTGCGGATAGGAATAGACTTCTTGCTTTTTCGCGAACTGCAACGCGCCAACGTCGAGCGGCACGCCGCGCAGCGAGCGGGCGATGGCTCGCAATTTGGTGACAACACTCATGGAGTAGTTCAGCAAGTCTTGATCGACATCGCGGCTGGGAAGTTGGCTGATATTCTTGGCGTATGTTTCGAACCAGTGAGCCGAGGCCGCGTAGTTCTTCGACTTGCGAGCGTTCGTTTCCAGATCGTTGAGCTGTGTTTGAATGGACTTGAAGAACCGAGTGGACGCGGCTTGTTCGGCCAGCACGGCAGCGGGTTCTGGTGGTGTGTCACTGCCGGTCGAACCGCTGTCGAGATGGCCGAGAGATGGCTGAATGAGCGAGATGATGCGGCGCAGGCTGGGTTCCGAAAGAGTTGCCGCGAACGTGAAGGATTTCTCGCTGAACTCCACTTTCGCGTCCGCGAGTTCGTCGATGAACACGCCATTTTTCTGGAGAGCTGCGAGTGCGATCCGCGGCAAAACGCGCGCATACTGTGCGATTTCGTCGCTCAAATCGATTTGCAGTGTGCCTTCGATGGTTTCGCCAACATCAATGCTGACTCGCAGTCCGCGTAAGCCCACGGCGAGCTTGGCGAGTGCGTCGAGATCCACTGTCTCACCCTTCAACGCTGGCGAATTCTGTAAACGCACCTTCGCGTCATCGAACTGCAACACATCCTGCAGGTCGAGCGCCAAGTGGTACTGGCCCTGGGGATCGGTCACGGCTTCGAGCAGGTAGTCCGAGATCATTGGCTTCACAACATCGCGAGTCCCTCGCAGCCAGCGAGCCACGTCTTGGCGGTTCTGATGGTTCGTTACCGCCAATCGCTGGGGCTTCAATTCGATGAAACTCGTGCGTCGGTCAGTCGCCACGAATGCCACGACCGGTTCAGTCGCAAGAAGCCAAAGGGACGAAGAAGGCCGCGAAAATGACGGAACTGGATGGCCTGAAAGCCTCGGCGGCAGCATTTGAAAAGGCGTATAACTCGGGTGATGCGAAAGCGATTGCCGCTCAGTTCACGGAAAACGCAGAAGTCGTCGATGAAGACGGCAACGCCATTGAAGGGCGAGCCAACATCGAAGCACGCTTCGCCGAGATATTCAAAGAAAACCCCAAGGCACGCATTGCAGTCGAACTCACCTCGCTGCGGCAGCTCGGCCCGGACGTCGCGGTGGAAGACGGGTACAGCACGACGACGCTCAGTCCCGACGAGCCAGGATCGCGCAGTCCATACACGCTGGTGCATGTGAAACGAGATGACAAATGGCTGGTTGCCAGTGTGCGCGACTTCCCCGAAGAATCCACTGAGGCGCCCGCACATGAACAGTTGCAATCGCTGGAATGGCTGGTCGGGCATTGGGTCGATGAAAGCTCGGACGGTCGCGTCGAGACGACATGTTAGTGGTCCGAGGACGGCAACTATTTGTTGCAGGACTACGTGGTGAAGGCACGTCGTGGAGAGATGCGCGGGACTCAACGGATCGCTTGGGATCCTCTGCGACATACGATCCGTTCATGGGCCTTCGATCAAAGCGGAGCCTTCACTGAGGCAACGTGGACGCCAATCGAAGACGCTTGGATTCTGAAGGTCGAAGGAGTCACTCCCGAAGGCCGAGGCGCTTCGGCGACTCGCTTGGTGACGCCGATCACCGGCGATTCATTCCAGATTGATTCGACGAGCATCGTCGTCGGAAACGAACTGGCGCCCGATACGAACGTGCGAGTCGTCCGCCGACCACCGGCTCCGGCGCAATGATTCTGTTCCATGCCGATGCGACTCGAGTTGGCACGAATGAGTTCTCTGTGAATTGATCCGCCGACACTGACTGTAACTTTCGCGAAATACAACAGGAGGCATTCCGATGAAGACACGACATTGGATCACAATGGTGGCAGTGATGGTCGCCGTGGCGATTTGCTCGACTGACTTTGCTTTGGGCATCGGTGGACGCGGCGGCGGAGGTGGTGGTGGAGGAGGTCGCGGCGGCGGCGGCGGCGGATTTGGTGGTGGTGGCGGTGCTCGTCCGAGCGGCGGCGGAGCACGTCCATCGGTCGGAAGTTCTCCTTCATTCAGCCGACCGGCCGCGCGGCCATCGGCGCCAGCTTCCAGACCATCCGCTCGACCATTAACTCCCTCGGCGCGACCGTCGACTCCAAATCGTCCGTCAGTGCCGAGCACTCGACCGAGTACGGGAGTTGGGGCGCGGCCAGGCGTGGGTGGTGAAAACATCGGATCGGGGAATCGTCCCTCCTTGCAACCGGGGAATCGACCGAACATCGGCGCGGGTGGCGGTTCGATTGGCAATCGTCCTTCGACATTGCCGAGCCCTCGACCGAGTAAGGGCATCGGATCAGGACAGGGAATTGGTTCCGGTGCGGGCATTGCGAACCGCCCCGGAGCCGGGTCCGGGATTGCGAACCGCCCTGGCATTTCACAGCTTCCGGCGAATCGACTGCCGGGCCTCGGCGCTGCCGCAGGCGCAGGTGCGCTGGGCGGTGCCGCCGCTTCGCGCCTGCCGAATCAAGGGGCGCGCGTGCAAGATCGCATGGCCAATCGGCCGCAGTCACTGGAAGACCGCCGATCCAATTTGAGCGACCGCATGTCCAACGGCCGGGAAGATTGGCAACAAAATCGAGGTGACCGCCAACAAGATCGTCAGGATTGGCGAGACAACAATCGCGAAGACTGGCAAAACTGGGCTGATGGCAAGCTCGACAACTACGGCGACTGGTATCACGGCGGTTGGTATCCCGGAACCGGTTGGGGTTACATGTGGAACAACTATCCGGTTGCGGCCGCGCTGGGTGTGACCGCGTGGGGTGTCAATCGCATCGGCTACGGTTGGGGCTATTCGGATTACTCGAATCCATATTACACGGAGAGCAGTTCCTCCAGCTATGACTATTCACAGCCACTCGTCGTCTATTTCGACAGCGGAAGCACGACGGCTGAAACGACTGCGACCGATCCTGGTGCCGCGCCATCATCGTCGCAGCCGCAACCAACCGACGAAGGTATGGCCGCATTTGAGGAGGCTCGCACGGCGTTTCATGACGGCGACTATGCGAACGCGCTTACGAAGCTCGACACGACGTTGAAGACCATGCCGCGTGACACCGTTGTCCATGAATTCCGCGGTCTCGTGCTGTTCGCTCTGAAGAAATATCCTGAATCGGCCGCCGCGATTTATGCGGTCCTCTCGGCCGGTCCTGGCTGGGACTGGACGACGATGATCAGCCTGTATCCTGTTGCCGAGCCCTACACGAAACAGCTTCGCGCGCTGGAGGAATTTGCGAAGGCCAATCCGAAGTCGGCCGACGCTTACTTCCTGCTGGGCTATCACTACCAAACGTGTGGCCACGCCGATAACGCGGCCAAGCAATTCAAGCTGGCTCAAGCGCTGTTGCCGGATGACAAGCTGCTCAAGCAGTTGGTCGCCATGACGGCTCCGCCGGACGCCTCGAAGCAGTCCGACACGCCTCCTGAACCTCCGGCGGTATCACCGGAGAAAGTGCTCAAGTCTGAGCAACTCGTCGGCACTTGGAACGCGACCAGCAAAGGGGCGACATTCCAGCTCGATCTCGCGAAAGATGGTGCGTTCACATGGACCTACTCGCGCGGCAAAGAGAAACAGTCAGTCAAGGGGGCCTTCGCCGTCGATCAAAACAACCTCGCCCTGGAAACCAACGACGGCGGCGGCACGATGCTCGCCGAGATCGACTTCGCGAACCCGTCACAGTTCAAATTCAAGATGATCGGCGACAGCGAAAAGGATCCGGGGCTGAACTTCAAAAAAAGTTGATCGTGGCCGACGCAGCTTGCGTCGGCCGCAAACCATAGCCACGTCCGCCAGAACGTGTTGAAAGCCTCTTGTCGGGTGGGACCAGCTCGCTTCGAGCGCCGGCCTACAATTTACTATCACGATGTTTTCTAGTTTCTAAATGACCGTGCGTGATTCGTGTCGATCCCAATC
>JAYVSP010000219.1:0-14214 GCA_043775215.1 Planctomyces sp.
AACACGGATCAGGACAGGAGGCAGGGAATTGGAAAACAAGAAAAAGCGGCGGACGGGAATGTCAGACAACAGCTTTTGTTCCTCGGATAAAAGCACGGAACAAGCCAGAGGTTTGAAAGCGTGACGCACCCTCATTTCGTGACCTCAATCGATTCTAATTGGCCTCGTTCGTTGTCCTGATCCGTGTTCAATCCGTGTTTCATCCGTGGCTTGAAAACTGGCCTCCCCGGAACACCGGAAGAGCCTTGGAGAATTGGGTGTCCCAAGGGGTCGGGAGTCTTTTTCAGGTCGGCGATGACGCCGCACAACCTGCGAAGTCGAGTTGACGCCGACCTAAAAAAAAATCCCGACCCCTTCACTCCAGAGACTCCAGAGAGTGGCGGCCATCAGGAATGCAGCGTTCACTTTCGCCCACGATTGGCTTGAGCGTGCGGGTGTGACTTGTCGTACGTTTCACGCATGCGCTGAGTACTGACGTGCGTATAGATTTGAGTCGTCGTCAGGCTTTTGTGGCCCAGCAGTTCTTGGACGCTGCGCAGGTCCGCACCGCCGTCGAGCATGTGCGTGGCGAACGAGTGCCGCATCGTGTGCGGGCTGGTTTTGGAATCGAGGCCCGTCGTTTTGGTGTACTTTTCCAACATGCGGCCGACGCTACGAGTGGTCAGTCGTTTGCCGAAGCGATTCAAAAACACCGCGTCCTGTTCTTCTGGCCGAGCGTCGGGCGAGACCTCACGCACGGCCAGCCATTCGTCGAGCGCGGCACTGGCGTAGCGGCCGACGGGCGCGATCCGCTCTTTCCGCCCTTTACCACGAACTCGCAGCACGTTGGCGTCGCGATCCCAGTCGGCGATGTTCAGGCCGACCAATTCGGCGACGCGCAGGCCGGCCGAGTACATCGTCTCGATCATGGCCTTGTCGCGCAGGCCAGACGGTTCATCAGTCGCAGGCGCGTCGATGAGCTGCACCGTTTGTTGAGTCGTCAAAAAGTTAGGCAGCTTGCGACCGATTCGCGGGGTGCGCAGAGCCTTGGCCGGGTTCGACGTCGTCAACTTCTCGCGAGCACAGTAGCGGAAGAAACTCCGCAAGCAGGCGAGTCTCCGAGCGATCGTGGTCTTGGCGTACTGGCACTCGTGCAAGTACGCGACATATCCGCGCAACATCGCAACGTCGATTTCAGCCGGCTCAGGAATTCGACCGACTCGGTCCTGCATGTAATCGAAGAGACTGTTGAAGTCTTCAGAATAGGACTTCATCGTCAGCGGCGAGGCATTCCGCTCGATGCGCAGCGAACACAGGAATCCGTCGATCGCGGAGTGCATCAATGTCGCCATCGCTCCGCGTGATGAGCCGCCCGCTTCACAAAGCGTTGGCAAGCGTTCGGCTCGTCACGCGGAGCAGTGACGGCTACGTACTGCGGCGTTGCCGACTTACCAAGTTGTCTGCCGCGACCATTGTTCGCGAGCTTCCGCGTCTGCCTCTTCCTTCATCCGGCGAACTTTTTGGCTGAGCACTGCGGCGTCGTACCAAGTGAAGCTCAGGTCTTTGTCGGCGGCGAATTGCCCCAAAGTTTGCAAGAGCGAGTCACCGCTCTCCTCGTCGTACAGAAAGATGTACCGCTCGGTGTCTTTGACGAGGGCCAGCACATTCAGTTCGCGAGTCATGGCGGATATCCTCTGGCCCGAGTAATCTCAAATCTCAAATATCTCAAAACTCAAATGTCAAATCTCAAAACCGAAAGGTCACGGACGAAGCTTCTATCGGCCACAAGTCTGCAAGTCGGGAGTTATTTTCGTGCCATGATGTCGCGCGGATGGGTCGTGCGTGCAAAACAGCAGTCGGGGGTTCTGTTTTTCGGAATCGGCAGGACGGAATCAAAATCGGCTGCACCGGCAAAGTTTCTTCAATCGTTCTGGCTTACCAGGCCGCTTCTCGGTGCCTTATGGCTCGGTCTCGAAGCGAAACTGACCGTTGCTGGTTCTCTAATGGGCCGCTACAACCTCAGCTCCGCCAATGAGGTACGTGCTGATGCCGCTCACAATTTCGCTCCGCAACAAGACGTCCATTCCGCTGGAAGTTGATGCTATCCGGCTGGAAACCGTCCGCGAACAATCGGCCGATCAGGTCGCTCGCACCCTTATTCAGTACGGCAACAAGCAGCGCGAACTGGGAGAGTTCTTCGACCTTCACGGCAGCGCGGCAGACGAGGAACTCGTGTGGGAAGGGGATTGCTCGCACGTCAAATTGATCGGTACCAAGCTGAACCGCGGCCGAATTCGTGTCGAGGGGAACGCTGGGATGCATCTCGGTGCAGAAATGACTGGCGGCGAGATCATTGTGGCGGGGCACGCAGCCGATTGGGTCGGCGCCGAAATGCATGGTGGCCGCATCCGCGTGAAGGGGAACAGTGGCCACTTGGTCGGAGCGGTTTATCGCGGCGGTCGAAAAGGAATGACGGGCGGCGAGATTCTGATCTCCGGCAACGCGGGTAATGAGGTCGGTCATGCGATGCGTCGTGGCTTGATCGCGGTCGGCGGCAACGTCGGGGATGCAGCGGGAGTCAATCTCTTGGCCGGTTCAATCTTTGTGTTCGGTGATAGCGGCATCCGCCACGGAGCCGGCATGCGCCGCGGCACGATTGGCTTGCTCGGCAACGCTCCGCCGCCGGACATGTTACCCACATTCAAGTTCTCGGGAACCTATCGTCCGACAATGCTGCGTCTTTGCTTGATGCACTTGCGTCGAGCCGACTTTCCGATCGCGAACGAATTGCTCGACATCGCCGTGCATCGCCACTGCGGCGACTTCTTGGAACTCGGTCGCGGCGAAATCTGGCTGCGGGCGTAATGTGGCGGAGTCGCTCTGCGACTTGGATCCGAGTTGCGAAACAAATCGGCCAACGGAGAGCCAGCCGCTCTCCATCGACCTACATCATTCCGGCATCGAGCAGCCACAGCAGCTTCCCAAGTCCGGGGCCAATCGTCGATTCAAATTCGATGCAGGCGATTGTACCGGGACGAAAGGACATCCAGCCGCCCCCGACGAGCGATGACGCCAGTCCGCTCATGCAAGGTTCATGGCCGATGAGCGCGGTGATCTTGGATGGAGGGCTTTGCAGCATGGAAATAATCTCGTCACGATCCGCGCCGAAGGTCAGCCAGGACGCAGCTTCGCAAGCGTGATCTGCTAGTCCCGCCGCAACGGCGAGAATTTCGGCTGTTTCTGTCGTTCGCAGCGCCGGGCTGTGATAGACGTGACCCGGCGCGGAGCCGTTTTGCACGAGCCAACGTGCTGCCGAATCGAACTCGCGACGCCCGGCGTCAGTCAACGGGCGTTGAGAATCAGGAAGAGAATGAGCATCAGCAGCTCGTGCGTGACGAATGATCAGAAGTTGCATCGCGTGACTCGCAAAAAAAGAAGACCACCAAATCGGTGGTCTTCATTCAGTGACAGAGTTGGTCAAATTCCTTTACTTGCTGGCGGGCAGTTTGCCGTCTTTCAGCAAATCGCCGAAGGTCTTGTCCGCGACCGCGCTCTTCTCCGGCTCGGTCTTGGTGAATGCTTCCTTAATCTTGGCTTCGTCCTTTTCCATTTTGGCGATGTTCTTGGCCAGCGCTTCGCCGTAATTGTTGCGCTTCTTCTTGTCGTCACCTTCTTGGTGGCAAACCAAGCAATTGGTCTTATTTTCCTTGGCGACTTTTTCGTAGGTCGCATCGAAAATTTTCTTGTAGTTCGGGCGGGCTTGAACGCGACCAACGTTCACAGCCAGCAGCCCCGCGAGCACACTCGTCACCAACAGACCACGCATCAAGCTCTTCATTGAGAATCTCCCATGCAGTTGAAATTGATCCCGGCGTCGCGAGCAAACCAGTTCGGAAGCCAACCGTGATGTTGGACGATCCGGCGTCGCGTGTACAAATTTCGTGCCCTGTGGGACGAGCCTTCGCCGGGAAACGCTGGCGAAGATTAGACCCCGGCGTTGCGACAAAGTCAATTAGTTCAAGCTGCCCGTCAATGTGGTTTGAGCGGCAAAGTGACTCACGCGATCTGCGTGAGCAGTGCGAAACATGCTCGGCCCGGGAGATAATTCGCGAGTCAAGTGCCTTCGGTCTTGCGGTAAAGTTCCACGAACGGAGTCTGCTTGATGGGCATTGTGACTTTGATGCCCAACTTCTCGAAGCGTTGGCGCGTATTCCGTGAACGTTCCCACTCCTCCTGCGTGATTTGACCGTCCTTGTTGACATCCAGCGACTGAAAGGCGATCGCACCGGGTGAATTGTCAGTCGCAGTCGCCGTGGTGGTCGCCGACGATTTGCTGGGCGACTGTGAAGCACTCGGTGACGCCTTTGATGTGGCGGCAGCCTTAGTAACGCTATTTGCGGATGCCGTTGGTGAAATCGCTCCTCTTGTCGTGCGACTTGCTCCGGCCGACTGACCCGCGGCTTCAGACTTCGGCGGCGCGACCAGTTCGTCTGGAGTCAGCAGTCCATCGCCGTTGCGATCCAGTTCGAAGAATTTGGCGAATGCCTGGCGGTCCCATTCGTACAGGCCGATCTGGCCGTCGCCGTTCTTGTCACGCTCGCGATAGTCCTCCGGCAGATCCTTCGTCACGCGTGACTTCGGTTTCTTTTCCTTCTGGTCTTTTTTGGCCGTGCTCTTGGAAGATGAACTGCTGTCGCGAGACTCGCTGTCGCGTTCATCGCGGCGGCGACGATCGTCTCGGCGCGTCTCTCGCTCTTCCGGCTCTTCAGCACGAGGGGTCTCTCGCCGCTCGGACTCACCGCTCGACGGACGCATGTCGCCGGGGGGGCCACCACGGGAAGATCCGCCGCCACCGGAGGAACGGAATGGGGAGTCGCCATTTGCACGAGAGCGTTCAAACTGCTCGCGCATTTGCTGTGAGGATTCGATGAACTCCTTTTGACTGATCGGCCGCGAAAGATCCAAACCGGCTCGCGTGTATCCGTCGCGTAGGAACGACGGCAACTGCTGCAACTCGTCCGGATCAATCTGGCCGTTTTGATTGCGATCCATCCGCTGAAACGACTCTTCGGGCGTCGGAAAGCCGCCACCTCCGCCGCCGAAACCTCCGCGCCGTTGTGCCTGTGCCGAGGAAAAGAGAGCCAATGTCAACACGCTCGCCAGCCAGATGTGGAGCAAAGTCCACTCAGTCGGTCGTCTGTGAAAATGTGTTCGATTCATCACAGGATCCTCATTGGTACGGAACCGCGTTCTGATTTCAGCGAAATGGAGACCGAGCGGAGTTTAGCCTTCGTCTCCAGGCACGTCAGCCCGCATTTCTCCGTCGGCTTGCGGGAGGCCGCTCGTAACCCGTTCTTTCGGCATATTGCCGAGATTCAACACGATCAATTGATTGCCGCGCCGATTATTCTTGGCCGAGTCGAGGATAACTCTCGACTGACGACTTGTGTGAGCGCCGGACGACCGAGAATGTGTCATTCTCTCCCGTGCGATGAATAATCCTGAAACATCTCACAATCACTCAGCGGTCTGGTCGGTGACTGGCGGGGTTCAAGGTCGTTGTTGAGTTCTGTTTCCGCGCCAGGTTAACATCCGGCGGGATTCGGGATCATCTATTTGTGTCAGCAGGCGGCCGTGATTGGCCGTGATGCTGTGCGGAGTTTCTCTTGAGGGCGCGTTTCATGAAGTCCTCCCTGCGTTGGTTGGCCTGTTTGGTGGCCCTTGCGGCCGTGCTTTTGGGATCCTTTTCCGCACTGGCGCAACGTGGACGACCGGGCGGCGGATTTGGGGGATTCGGTGGCCCAGGCGGCGGTTCGCCGGTCGGGGTTCTGCAACAACCGTCGAATGTTGAAGAGCTCAAGCTGACGGACGAGCAGAAGGAAAAAATCACCGAACTCGGCGAGAAATTACGCGAAGATACGCACGTTCGCGAAATCTTCAGCAAGATGCGCGGTGCCTCCGACGAGGAACGGACCGCTCTGCAAGCCGAGATTGCGAAAGCGATGGAGGCTCAGCGTGTGCAAGCCGACGCCGAAATCAAGAAGCTGCTGTCGGCCGAGCAATACGCGAGATTCCGCCAATTGGCGTTGCAGACGCGCGGTACCGGAGCGATCGGCGAGGCGGACGTCGCTGGCGAATTGAAGCTCAGCAGCGAACAAATTGCGAAGCTCAAGGCGATCGGCGAAGAAAACGACAAACGACGGAGCGAAGCGATGGAGACGCTCCGCAAATCGGGCGTTCGCGGCGAGGACATGCGGACCAAGTTCGACGAACTGCGAACGGAGTTCGAGGAAAAACGGCTGGCGGTGTTGACCGACGCTCAACGCAAACAATGGGACAGCCTGCGCGGCCCGGAATTAACCGCCGAGGCCGATCCCTCGAAGTCAACGACCTCGAAAACCGACAGCACAAAGTCCGACAGCAAGACTGGTGGCGGTCCGCGCTTTACGCGGCGATCGCAGTCGGGTGCGGGTGCGGGTGCCGACGCGGCTGCCAGCCAGTTGGAAGGCGACGTCAAGTCGTCTCGCACGCCAGTAGTGTCGTTTGGCAAGAGGGCAGATGAAGTCGTGGCCGCGAAATCCGCAACTGACAAATCGGCCGATACCGAAAAGGCCGGCTCGGAGGCTCAAGCTCCGAAGCTGTCGTTCAACTTTCGGTTCGCTCCCTGGGCGGACGTGTTGAAAACGTTCGCGGAACTCTCCGGCCTGACGCTGGATCTCGACGTTATTCCGCCAGGAACGTTCAATTACTTTGACGAAAAAGAATACACGCCGACCGAGGCTCTCGACGTTATCAACGGTTACTTGCTGCAAAAGGGATATCTGCTCGTTCGCCGCGATCAGTTCTTGGTGGTGCTCAACATCGACGACGGCATCCCGCCGAACCTTGTTCCGAATGTGACCGTGGAGGAACTTCCGCAGCGGGGCAAGAACGAACTGATGAACGTCGTTCTGCCAATCGAAGGGATCACTGCCGATGAGGCGGCCGAGGAAGTCAAAGAGCTGGTCGGCCCGCAAGGTTCAGTCGTGGCTCTCAAGAAGGCGAACGCGATCAGTGTGACCGATATCGGGATGAACCTGCGACGCATTCACCGCTTGCTGGTGGGATTGAACGCGGCACCGGCGGATATCTCGTTCAAATCATTCGACCTCCAGCACATTGAGGCCACGGCCGCTGAACACACCGTTCGCGAATTGTTCGGGCTGCCGACTCGCGGCATTGAATCGGTCAGTGACGGAGTGGCCTCGCGGTATCGCGGCGAGAACCGCGACCCGCGCGACGACCGCAGTCGCCCGCCGGTGCCCACCACGAGCAGCAAGTCGAAAGTGCAAGTCGCGATTGACGAGCGAACCAATCGGCTACTGGTCACCGCTCCCACCGCCGAGATGAAGATTATCGACGAGACACTGAAGGCCATTGACGTGGCCGATGAGCCCGGCACCGTCCGCAAGCCGCGCAGCCGCGAGCCATATTTAGAGGTGTACACAGTCAAGTCGGCCGACGCGATGGAGGTCGCCAAGACGTTGAACTCCCTGTATCCCGGATGCGTCGTGAACGAAGACGGACGCGCACGCCGATTGCACATCCATGCGACACCGGCTCAGCACGAATTGATCGGACGCACGATCAAGCAACTCGACGGCGAAGGGGGCGGCAACGTTTCGGTCGCCGTCATTCCAACCGGTCGCATGGATGCACTGACCGCAGCCACGACCTTGCATTCGTTGTTCGCCGCCGAAAAAGACGCTGCTCCGTCGATCCAGCCACACCCGACCAGTTCCGCGTTGATCGTCCGTGGCACCGCCGATCAAGTGACTCAAATCAAGCTGCTGCTGACGCAACTCGATCCAAACGCGCTGCTCGGCGATCGCCCCAAAGGGACATTGCGATCTGTTCCGCTCGGCGGTCGCGACGCCGATGAGTTCTCCGCTTTGCTGAAACAGTTTTGGAGTACTCGGCACGCAAATCCGCTCATCGTTATTCCTTCTGAAACCAATTCCATCCGCGACCTTCGCGTTCCCTCCGCGACGCCCAACGTTGGTGACAAACCTCGGCCGAATGTCGGTCGGACGGCTAATCCCAATGGACGGATACAAAAGCCGTCCAGCGAAGTACCGGCGACCGAGGCGAGCCCGCGTGACTCTCTTCCGAAGGATAGTTCCGAAGCGAAACCGGCTCCCGCACCCAAGCCGCGCGCCGCGAACGCCGACTCATCGAAGCGGCAGCCAGCGACATCCAAGTCACCGCGCATTGAAGACCCCAAGTTTGAGCCCCGAGCTGCAACCAATCTTTCGACGATTCACGCTCGGGTTTTTCTCGCCAGCCAGTCGGCATCTCCCGCGGATAGCGAGGACGCGCAGCCGGCGACTCAGAAACCGGCCGTGAAGAAAAACGCCCGTCCGGCGGAAATCGATTCTACCGAATCGGCACCTGCGGAAAAGAATCTTCCTGCCACTGACGAGGCTACCGATGGCGAGTCGGCTCCGATTTTGATCGTCCCCAGCGGAGGTAACTTACTGTTGAAATCGGACGACGAAGCCGCGCTCGATGAACTCGAAAAGCTCATTGAACTCATGCAAGCGGCGGCACCGTCCAAGCCACGTTGGACCGTGTTCTATCTCCGCTCGGCCGACGCGGCGGAAACAGCCGCGATGCTCGAACGCCTGTTCCCGACCAGCTCCGTCACGTCCACCGTGGGTGGTTCCGGCGGAATGCTCGGCGAACTCACTAGCGGGATCGGTTCAATGGGACGCACCATGATGAACGCGACCGGATTGAACACACTCGGCACCAGCCCACTCGCGTTGCGAATCGTTCCGGAAGTCCGCTCGAATGCGCTTTATGTTTCCGGCCCGGCAGATCAGGTCAAAGAGGTTGAGATGACGCTGAAAGTGCTCGATGCGAGCGAACTTCCCGATCAACTGCGCGACCGAGCTCCCCACTTCATCGAAGTGCAACCTGCTGATGTCGAAGAAGTCGCCGCGATTGTCCGCGAAGTCTACAAGGACGACCTCGCTCCCGAAGGTCAGCAGCCCGGCCAACAGGCGAATCCGTTTGCCATGTTCATGGGACAAGGCGGCAACAGCAATCGCGGTAACAATCGAGGCGGCCAACAACCGCGCTCGATCAAACTGACACTCGGCGTCGACACCCGCACCAACACGTTGATCGTCTCCGCCAGCGAAACGTTGTTCCGACAAATCGAAGCTCTCGTGTTCTCGCTGGACGATGCGGCTCGCGAGGCGAAGCGGACAGTTCGAGTCGTCGATCTTGGCGGCAAGAACGCTGCTCTCGTCCAACAGACGCTCGGTGCGATGTACTCGAAAGTCAAAATCAGTTCGTCCGGCAAATCGCGATCGAGCAGTGGATCGCCGAGTAGCGGTTCAAGTTCCGCACCGCCATCCTCCACCGGTAGCACACCTCCATCCATGCCGTTCAGTCCGTTCGGCGCGGGAGCACCTCCGTCGGACGACATGCGCCGCTTCTTCGAGCAACGCATGCGCGAACGGGGTGGGGGCGGTGGCTCGTCTCCGCCTTCCGGCCGGTAAACGACCGCGCGAGTTCATTCAATGCGCCAGCCGGAGTCTGCATGCCCAAGCCCTACGATGCCACTACCAAATTCCTTCTCGATTTTCATCCCTCGGGATGGAAGTCCTTCCTTGGCATCAAGTCACGGTCTCGCGTCGAGACAATTGATGCCGACGTCTCCACGGTTTCTGGGCAAGCAGACAAAGTGCTGCGTGTGCTCGATCGCGTGCCGTGGCTGATCCACCTGGAGTTACAGGCCAGTCTTGATCCGCTGCTGGCCCTGCGAATGCACCGGTACAATGTCTTGCTGGAATACAAATTTGGCTGCGTTGTTTACTCGGTGATTTTGCTGCTGAGATCAGGTGCGGACAGTTCTGAACTGACGGGGCACCGCAAATCGCGACGTCCCGACGGGCAATTGATCTCCGATTTTCGGTATGATGTAATTCGGTTGTGGCAACTTCCTCCCGAACAAATTATGTCCGGAGATTTGGCCACTCTGGCGCTGGCACCGCTGACGAACGTCTCGGAGCGGCAGATGCCCCAGCTCATCCAGCAAGTGCATCAACGACTTTGCAACGAAACCCGCCCGCGACAGCGCCGCGAAGTAATGGATAGCATGTTTGTCTTGACGGGACTGCGATATCCCAGCGAGGTCGCCATCCCTTGGTTTCAAGGAGTTACTGAGATGCGAGAATCCAGCACCTACCAAGCCATTCTGGAAGAAGGACGCGAGCAAGGACTTGAGCAAGGACTTGAGCAAGGACTTCGCGAGGCAATCCTCCGTGCGGGGCAGCATCGTTTCGGTGTGTCGCCGACGGCCAAAGTTCGCGCGGCTTTGAAGAAACAGCACGATGTCTCATCCTTGGAACAATTCTTCGATCGGGTGTTCGACGTCAACAGTTGGGATGCTTGGCTCAAGGCGAAGTAGTTTCGTCATCAAACACACAGGAACAGTCGGAGCGAAACTTCTCGGCGAACACAATGGACATTGGCGACTTACTTTTGGATCGCGGATTGCTCAGCTTGCCGGAACTGGAATCCGTGCGGCAGAAGGCGACCGGCAAACGCATTGACCAAGTGGCGGTCGAGCAAGGCTTGCTCACCGAAGAGCAGGCGTTGCGCGCGCTGGGCGAAGAGTTGGGAATGCGATTCGTCGAGTTGGCCGATTTTCCTGTCGATCGTGATCTGCTGACGAAGTTCCCGACGACTGCCATTTTTCGCCACTCGCTGTTGCCACTACGGCGGGTCAACGGGCGCGTCGAGGTCGCGACCAGCGACCCGTTCGATCTGGAAGCGCTGGATGAACTCAGTTCGCTCAGCGGACTGCGGCTCGAACCCGTGTTGGCGCGGCACGACGATCTTCTGCGGTTGATCAAAGAGCAACTTGGCGTCGGCGGCGACACGATTAACGAACTGGTCGCGCAGCGAGGAGGCGACGAAGTTGATGCCGATTACCTCGCCGAGGCCGCTCGTGCGGACAGCGAATTGGCCGAGATGGCACAGGCCGCGTCAGTCATTCGGCTGGTTAACGAATTGCTGCTGGAAGCCCTCGCGCAGCAGGCCAGCGATGTTCACGTCGAACCAAGCGAGCGCGGGCTGACGATCCGATATCGCATCGATGGATTGCTGCGAGTGCAGGCTGTGCCTCCGGAGATTCATTCGTTTTATCGGGCAATCGTCACGCGTCTGAAGATCATGGCTCGGCTAAACATCGCCGAGAAACGCTTGCCACAAGACGGCCGCATCGAACTCCGCGTCGCCGGCCGCGAGATCGACGTCCGCATGTCGATCATCCCCATGCTTTACGGCGAAGGGGTCGTGCTGCGAATCCTCGACAAGGGACGGATGGTCTTCAACTTGGCCAACGTCGGTATGCCCGAGGTCATCAAGGCGCCGTTCTACGAGTTGATCAGTATGCCGCACGGCATCGTGTTGGTCACTGGTCCGACTGGCAGCGGCAAATCGACGACGCTCTACAGTGCCCTCAATGAGATCAAAGACCCGACTCTGAAGATCATCACCGTCGAAGACCCCGTCGAATATCACATGGACGGCATCAGCCAGATTCATGTGCATTCGAAGATCGGACTCACATTCGCCGCCGCCTTGCGGAGCATCCTGCGTCACGATCCCGATGTGATTCTGATCGGAGAAATCCGCGACTACGAAACCGCCGAAAGCGCGATCCAAGCGTCGCTGACCGGCCACCTCGTCTTCAGTACGCTGCACACGAACGACTCCGCCAGCGCGTTCACGCGTCTGGTTGACATGGGAGTCGAACCATTTCTGTGTGCGAGCACCGTCGAAGGAGTATTGGCTCAACGGTTGGTCCGGCGTTTGTGCTCCAAGTGCAAAGTCCCGTTCCGGCCGACAGACGACGACGTGCCTCGCGACTTCCCGCGACCTTTGCCCGAACAGCTCTTTAAGCCCACCGGCTGCCGCGATTGCCGAGACACTGGCTACTCGGGCCGGATTGGTATTTTTGAACTGCTGCGTACCAGCGATGCCGTGCGGCAACTCTGCATCGAACGAGCGAGTTCGACACAAATCCGCCACGTCGCTTTGAAAGAGAGTCTCATTACCCTTCGTCAGTGCGGTTATGTGCGTGTGCTGGAAGGTGTCACCAGCGTTGACGAAGTCGCCCGGATCACCAAAGGTGATTTGAGCTAAACTGGCCCGACGAGAATTGCAACGCAAAGTACCGAAGAGCGCAATGTTTGATTGGCTTTGCGAGCTTCAGTTCTTTGCGTGCTCAGCGTTCCATAGTCGCGACCGACAATCGTCACATCGCGGCCGCTATTGCGTTCGCAGTCTCCGCGCGATTTCGTCGACCACCTCGCTGACAGGCAGGCGAATTTGTTCCAGCGAGTCGCGATCGCGGAGCGTGACGGTTCCGGCGGTCATCGTGTCGCCGTCGACGGTGATGCACCACGGTGTGCCGATCTCGTCTTGGCGTCGATAACGCTTGCCGATGGCCGCTTGCTGGGCGTACACGGCCGCGATGCCGGCGGCTTTGAACTCGCGGTAGATTTCCAACGCCTTTTCCGGCATCCCTTCTTTCTTGATGAGCGGGAAGACGGCGACTTTGACCGGCGCGAGCTTCGGGTGAAGTTTCAAATACACGCGGCTTTGCATTTCGCCCTTTTCGTCCGGTTGCTGGTCCTCGTTGTACGCTTCGCAGAGGAACGCCAACGTGGCGCGGTCGGCACCGGCGGCCGGTTCGATGACGTGCGGAATGAACCGCTCACGCGTTTGTTCATCGAAGTAGCTCAGGTCTTTGCCGCTCCCTTTGTGCCGCGGAGTCCCGTCGGCGTTCAGCTCCACTTCCAGTCCCGTCGGACCTTTGCAGAGCTTCCCTTCGCTGTGTGAGCGGAGATCGAAATCACCGCGATGCGCGATCCCTTCCAGTTCGCCGTACTCACCGGGGCCGAGGAATGGGAAGGCGTACTCCACGTCCGCCGTGCCGACGGAGTAGTGCGAGAGTTCGTCCTGAGCGTGCTCGCGCAGAATCAAGTTGCCGCTGGGGATGCCGAGATTCTGATACCAGGCGAACCGGCGTTCGCGCCAATACTGATACCACTGCCGCGACTCGGAGGGATGGCAGAAGAATTCCATTTCCATTTGCTCGAACTCGCGCGAGCGGAACGTGAAGTTACGCGGCGTGATCTCATTGCGAAAACTCTTGCCGATCTGCGCGATGCCGAATGGTACCTTGACCGACATGCTGTCCACGACGTTCTTGAAATTCACGAACATCCCTTGAGCGGTTTCTGGTCGCAGGAAGGCCCGGTTTTCTTCGGTTTGAATCGCTCCTGTATATGTTTCAAACATCAAGTTGAATCGGCGCGGCTCCGTCAGGTCTCCGCCACATTCGGGACAGGGCTCTTGCAGTCCCGTGACATTTTTCTGTTCGGTCGCCATGTACTTCAAGAGCTGCGGCAGCGACAGGTCCAATACCGGATTGTTCTGCAAGTCCTCGGCCAGCCCGGCCAGGGTCGTTTCCGGATTGCGGACGAGTGCCAGGGCGGGAGCCAGTTTCTGGCCGCGTTTGCGGTCGCGCGACCAGCTCATCGCCTCTGGGCTGGAGAAATTGATGCGATCGGCAGTGACACTGGCGCCAAAGCATTCCGCGAAGGACATGACCCACGGAGACGTGCTGAGCATGCTCAAGACATGGTCCGCTCGGAAGAGCTTCTTGCAGTGGCGACAGGTCTGCATCATGTCGGCAAACAAGTCATAATGCCCCGACACCTTCCAGACCTGCGGATGCATGATGATCGACGATTCGATGCCGGTCATTTGAAATTCGCGCGGGGCACCAGCGGGGACGGTAAAATCGTCGTGGTTGGTGATCATGTCGCTCCACCACGCATTGCGGACGTTGCGTTTCAGTTCGACACCGAGCGGCCCGTAATCCCAAAAGCCATTTAGCCCGCCATAAATCTCTGACGACTGAAATAAGAATCCGCGGCGTTTGCAGAGCGAAACAATTTGATCCATCGACTTGGGCATGGTGCGATTTTCGATTTTCGATTTTTGAGTTGTGATTGAGAACACAATGGACGCGGGCGGGATTGAAGATGGCTCGGACGATCCTTGCAAGGCCGAATCCGCGCGGGGATTACACGAACCCGAAACGTCAGGGCGGGCTAGTTTTTCAAACGTAGGGTGTGGTCGAGTCATCGAGACCCACCAAATGTCTCA
>JAYVSP010000220.1:0-2251 GCA_043775215.1 Planctomyces sp.
ACCTCCAAGAGTTGATCGACCCCGACTCGTCCCGCCCGCACATCGTCCTTGAGTTTGCCGACATCCATGACCTCGAAATAACCGATCGCACCAATTCATGCAGCACCAGTTTCCGCACAAAATAGACAGCTACGGTGCCTGGCCCCTCACTGGTACGTTGACTCCTGCCGTTCGCCTTACGGCGCGTTGGCGTGTGCCCGCTGTTCCAACAATTCCACAATCGGCACATTGGCGTCCGGGAACTTGAGTGATCGCAGGACTGAGACGTTTTCCCAGCGGAAGCCATGCAGATCCGTATGTGTTTCAGGAGCCTCGGTGGGGCGACATAAGAAGAAGTGTAAGTCGACCGAGCCGTGGAAATAGTCGTACCGTCTCCGCGTCAGCAGTTCGCGGACTTCGACGGGAAGCCCGGTTTCTTCCATGCACTCGCGAGTTGCCGCGGCACTCGGTTCTTCGCCCGGCTCGCACTTGCCACCAGGGAATTCGGCGAAGCCCGCCAACGACGCTCCCGGCGGCCGAATACCAATCAAGTAGCGTCCTTGATGTTCGACCACCGCGATCCCAATCGTTTTGCGGCGGAATTCTGACATCATTGCTTCCCATCCTCGACAGGGGTCAGGCACTTCGGAATTTCGGAATTGGCCGGATATCGTTGAAGACGCACAAAATTCTTCAGTCGGCCAATTTCCGAAATTCCGAAGTGCCTGACCCCGGATCCGTTATTGACCGTCCACGGGCTTGCCACGAGGAACCATCAGTTTTCCCAGCAGCGTTTCAATCTGCTTCACGTCATTGGCCGTTTCGACCACGTTCCCTTTCGACGAAGCCAACCAGTACATCGGCACCGTCTGCAACCCGTAATAGGTCGCGATGGGATTGTTCCAGCCGCGTTTGCCCGACTCGTTCTGAAAGATCGTCGGCCAGTTAAGATCGTTGCTTTCCAAAAATGTTTGAACCGCGGATTCGTTGTCATCATCATCGAGATTCACGCTGATCACGTTCAGTCGCTGCGGATCAATTTGGCCGAGCAGTTCTTGCAGCGTTGGCAATTGGCGAATGAAGGGTTGTGCCTGCATGGTCCAGAAGACGACCAGCAGCGGCTTGCCAACCAGTTCCTCGGCATTGATAAATCCACCGCCGATGGTTGGGCCGGCAAGTTTCAGCGGCTTTCCTTTGAGATTGAGCCGCCGCAGGATTGGCGTCACCCGATCGACCGACGGGCTTTCAGGAAACTGTTCGCGGATGGTGGAGTAACACTGCAAAGCTTCTTCCCTCAGGCCGTGAAATTCGCAGCTTTGACCAGCGGCGAAGAGCATCGGAATCGCTTGCCGCTCTTCCTGCGGGAAGTTCTTCGCGAACTGCCGGGACAGGCGAGCGAACTCCTCCAGCCATTTAGGCTCTTGTTGGCCGAACCGCTGAGCGTTCATGCGGGCATAAGTGATCAGAGTTTGGCCCGCCTCGACGGCCGCTTTGGACTTGGGATCGCGCCGATAAAGCGAACTGGAATGTTCATAGATCGCGTCGATGTGCTCTTTGTCGCCGGCCATTGCGAGTTGCAATTCGGCCTCGAGCAGATGATGCACCGCCAAGTCGAAGACACGCTCTTTCGACTTATCCTGATGTGTGCGAGCGATCGCTTCGGTGGCGAGTTCGACCAGTTTTTCGTTCCGTTCGCGGCGGAGTCGAGCTTGGTTTTCCAGGCTGGCGGCCGATTTGTCTTTCGCATCACCCAGCGGTTTTAGCTTGAGTTGCGTGATTTCGAGGATGAACGACTCTGGACTGTCCTTCGCCGGCTCATCAATACCTGTGTCACTCTCTTCGTCTTCGACGGGCTTCGTGACTGACGTATTTTTAGCGCTGGCGGGAATCACGACGTCAAGTTCTTCAACGGCGTCGGTGGATTCTTCGAAGTGGATCGATGTCTTCTTCGCGGAGGCCGTGGAATTCGCGGACGTTTCCGAAGTTGAACTGGTTCCGCCTCCGCATCCCGCCAAGATCAGCAGCGACACCAAACCGCATCCAAGCCGCCAACAGTTCGTCATCGTCGCACCATCCTTGGGCTGATTGAGTCCTTCCCCACCGCCGACGCGGGGCCGGCGGGGGAGTTTTGTTGGGCAGGTTTTAGGGAAATCCGATTGATTGACGCAAGAGCAGGACGCCGATGAAGTCCTCTAGCGGAGAACTTGGAAAAACGGCTACAGATTCGCCTTACGTGCGCGTCCGTTTGAAAACGTAGCACGGGCGGCTCGCC
>JAYVSP010000221.1:0-5745 GCA_043775215.1 Planctomyces sp.
CCGCCCTGGAAAGGCGGTGTCTGTGACCGAGCCTTCGCCCGATTCACCGCGCGTGCTTCCGCACGCTTCCTACTGAGGCCACTCTCCCTCGCTACGGCACATCGTGCAGGCTGGCCAAAGCCAGTCCCATTGCACGCTACTTGGTGACCAACCAAGCCGCCGGAGTGCCAACTCCGGATGCCGCAGTGATTCCTGCGTTAGCGTCGATCTTCGATTCCGAGTTCACGTTGCTAGGACGTATTACCGTCCGATCCGCACGGGTATGTATCGCCTTCCGGCCGACCACACTTTCTTGCCTGACATGCGCCAGGCAAATTTCCCCTTACGAAAGCAGAAGCTTGAGGTACCGCTCCCGTCCGGTCCGACATTCCACAAATCTTCGGCTCACGTTTGATCGAGGCGAAAATATCGCCGGGCGATCCATTCGCAGACGGCTTCCGGCAATAGAGAGATCAATTTCAGTTCCCATTTCTCGCGGCCCACCAAGTGCCGGTGTCGGCGGGAGCGCTTTTCTACAAGACGGGCGATCTGATGGACGACGGCCGTTGGATCAGCAGCGGTCGTCATGGCAGCGGCGCGAGCGGACAACGTGGGCTGGTAGATCTGGCGGTAATCGTCCAGCGGTCGGTTGACGGAATTCAGCGCAAACGGCGTCTTGCAGTCGCCCGGTTCGATCAATGAGACACTCACGTTGAAGCGCCGGACCTCGCGCCACAGCGTTTCGGTGTAGCCTTCGAGGGCGAACTTCGTGGCGGAGTACATTCCTTCGGACGGTGTTCCGACGAGACCGGCCATCGAGCCGATGTTGATGATCTGCCCGCCGCCTTGTGCTCGCAGGTGTGGCAGGACCGCGTTCGTCATGCGGACGACGCCAAAGAAGTTTGTGTCGAAGATCGCTTGAGCTTCCTCGGTCGAAGTCTCTTCCAGAAAACCGATCAAGCCATAACCAGCATTGTTGATGAGAACGTCTAACCTGCTGGCCCGTCGCAATACTTCGGCGACACACGACTCGACCGATGCCTGATCGCGGACATCCAACGGCGAGAGTTCAAACTCCGTCACGGCTGTCACGTCGGGACTGCGGCTGGTGCCGAAGACGCGAATGACCACGCGATGCCAACAGGCGACCGGTCGCCAGTCCGATGCCGGAGGATGCGCCGGTGATGAGCACGGTTTTCGAGTTCACTTTGAAATCCATCAGCGTCGATTAGCGAAGATCCGTGTTCCAGAATCACTTTTCATTCGATCTGTCAACTTCGTGGCGATGTCTCGTGCAAGTCGGACAGGATGTAGCGTTTCCATTCCAGTTCCCCTTTGTGGCCGAAGTTGATGAGGTAGCCAACTTGCTGGCGGACGATCCGCATGTAGTTGAAAAGCTGAGCCTCGTGATCCAAGATCAGTTCGCTGACCGCCTTCAGTTCCACGACGATCCCGTCGCAGACGAACAAGTCGGGTTTGAACACGGTCTGCAATTGATGGTCTTTGTAAAAGACGGGCAACTCCGGTTTCGTGAGAAACGGAATCCCGCGCAACGTGAGTTCGATCTCCAGGCTCTGCTGATAAATCTCTTCGGCCATGCCGTACCCAAGCTGGTTGTAAACCTCGAACGCCGCTCCCATCAGCTTGTAGCCCTCTTCTTTGAACATCGCTTGACTCCTGGTTGGCAAAGGAATTGGAAGACCTTTTTTTGGAACACTAATCGGCACTGATCTTCGCTAATCCGGACAAACGCAAACAGGAACCGAAAACTGGTCAACAAGTCCGGTAGTTCTCCTCGCTCGTGACTCCTTCCTCTTCAAGTGCTTCGCCCGGATTAGTGCCGATTAGTGAAGATTAGTGTTCCAAACCCTGCCTTCTCCTTTCTTCATTTCAGCACTCCCACTTCCCGCCCGACCTCTCCAAGTATCTTCAACGATTGTTCGATGTCCTCATCAGTCAACGTCGCGATCAGCGTGATGCGGATGCGCGGCGAGTTCATGGGGACGACGGGGTAGAAAATGGGGACGACGAACAGGCTGCGGCGGCGGCATTCGGCGGTCATTTGCAAGGTCTTTTCTTCGGTGCCGCAGAGCAGCGGGATGATCGGGGTTTGCGTCGCGGTGGTTTGAAAGCCCAGTTCGCACACTCCGGCGAGGAAGCGCGCGGCGAGGTGTTGCAGGCGGGTGACTCGGTGCGGTTCGCGTTGCAGGATTTCCAGGCCCTTGAGCGTGGCGGCAATGGTCGGCGCGGGGGTCGCCGTGCTGAAGACGAAGCCGCGTGAGTTGTGTTTCAGGAAGCTGACGATCTCCGCGCGCGCCGCCACAAAACCGCCCTGACTGCCGAGGGCTTTCGAGAGCGTCCCCATTTTCAGATCAATCGCGTCGGGGGGCAGATCGAAATGTTCCTGCACGCCGCGTCCGGTTGCGCCGATGACGCCCAGGCTGTGAGCCTCATCGACCATCAGCAGCGCGTCGTACTGATCGCACAGCCGCACGATGTCGGGCACGGGGGCGATGTCACCTTCCATGCTGTAAACGCCATCGACGACCACCAGCGTGTGGCGACCGTTCGCCGCTTGCAGGCGTTGTTCGAGCGATCGCAGGTCGTTGTGTCGGAAAGTGACGAACTCGCCACCGGCGAACGCGCAGCCGTCGGCGATGCTGGCGTGATTGAATTCATCGCCGATGACGTACCCCTCGCGGCCGACGATCGCGCTGATGCTCGCCAGATTCGTGACATAGCCGGTGCCATACACGATCGCGTCTTCGGCCTGCATGAACTCGGCCAGCGACCGTTCGAGTTCCCGATGCCGCGTCGTGTTCCCGGCCAACAGGCGGACTCCATGTGCTCCGGTGCCAAAGTCCCGAATGGTGTCGATGCTCGCCTGATTCACCTCCGGATGCCCGATCAAGCCGAGATAGCTGAAGGAACTGAGCATGATCATCCGCCGCGCGTCCCCCGCTTCATCGAGCGCCGTCCCGGAGTTGCCGTCGATCTGCGAGAAGGGCGTTTCGTAGAAATACAACCCGCGCGCCTTCAACGCCTGAGCCATCCGATCGCGGGCCATCAGTTGTTGCACGAACGCGGCCCCGCGCCGTGAAGTTTTGGGGTGCGGTGTGTCAGCACCGCTTTGGACTCCTTTGGACTGCGGCGATTCATCGCCGCTTTGGATTGTTCCTGCCTTCAGGCCCGAAGGGATGTCACTCGAAAGCCCAGGGCAATGCCCTGGGTCAACGGGCGCAACATCATCAAAGCCCTGAAGGGGCGACACCTCGTCGCGGATTTGTTTCGCCCCTTCAGGGCTGGCCGTTTTCGACGACCCCGAACCCAGGGCGTTGCCCTGGGCTGGCGAGTCTTGGCCCGTTGGGCCAAAGCCGCGCCGCGACGCCAAATACGCCGTCAGTTCTCGCAGCGTGCGATATTCGTAGATCGTCTCCGGCGACAGACTCAGCCCGGTGGCCAGTTCAATCTCCGCCGCGATCTCGACCGCTCCGACCGAATCAATCCCCAACGACATGAACGACTCATCCTCGCCGATGGAGTCCACGCTCTGATCCAACTCGGAACGCAACCACTCGACGATCTTGTCGTGCAGCAATTGCCGCAACGTGGCTGAGGCGTCCCGCCTCAGTTCATGCCCTGGCGAGCCATCAATTTCATTTGGCGAGCCGGAGGGCGTCAGCCCCCGGATGTCATCGGGCATCGCGCCGGAAGGTTGGAACACTAATCTCCGCTGATCTTCGCTAATCCCGGCATTCATTAGCGGAGATAAGTGAAGATCAGTGTTCCTGTCTTCTGTCTTCAGGCCCGAAGGGACGTCACTCGAAAGCCCAGGGCAACGCCCTGGGTCAACGGTCGTCTGGGAACCGAAGCCCTGAAGGGGCGACACCTTCTCGCCGTGTTGTCGCGCCCCTTCAGGGCTTGGCAATTGTGGCGACTCCGTACCCAGGGCGTTGCCCTGGGCTTTCGAGTCTTGGCCCTTCAGGCCAGAACCGCAATCGCGTTGCACCGATCGGGACACACTCGCACGATCGTCACTTTTTCTCAACCACGCATCCAGTCCATCGTCTTCACCGGGCAATGTCTGCTCGATGTCTCCAATGCTCTGTGCATAATCGCCAACGCAATCTGCAATCGGCTGAGCCAACAGCGCCGCCGCGTGTTGTCCCATCGGTGCGAGTGCCGCATCGCGTAGTCGCGCGAAACGCTCGCGTGCCCAGGCGACGGCTGGGTGCTCAGCGGGGATTGCCGACGAATTGAAGCCTGACGCGCCAGCGAAGTTTCGCTCTCGGTCTGACGTCGCTGACGATTGAGGCTTCGCTGGCGCTTCAGGCTTCAATGCGGACACTGCCGCCCACAAGATCGCGGCCGTGGCCAGTTCGCCCGCTTGAAACCCGGCCCACAGTCGCGGCGACATTGCGTGGCCGACGCGTCTCGCGTCGGTCGAAGGGTCAACCAGGTTTGTTCGGACGCGAGACGCATCCGCCACGGCGTGCGTTTCAAGCTGCTCGGCGACCGCCAGCAATTCGCGAGCGATCTCCGGCGATCCGAACTTGTCGGCCAAGAGTTGCTCAATCCCCTGTGGTCGCTGCAACACATTCGCACCGAGGAACGCATTCAACGTCTCGGTCGGCCCCTCGAAGATGCGCAGCACTCGCGCGTCGCGCAGCATTTGCGGCAGCACATTGGTCTCGACGTAGCCCCGTCCGCCGAGAAGCTGCATGGCGTGATCGACCGCTTGACCGAGCAACTCCGGTCCGCTGGTTTTGCAGGCGACATACGCTTCGACCGGAACCTCCTCGCCCGCATCCAGCCAAGCGGCAATCTGGCTGACGAGCGACTCGGTGGCCGCGATGGCGCACGTCAGTTCGTGCAGCCGCGCGAGGCTGACCGGGTTGTCGAGCAATCGCCCCGAAGCGACCTCGCGCCGCTCGGCATAGCGCGTCATCAGTTGAGCACAACGCTTCATCCCGCCGACGCTCGCAGTCGCAATGATGAGCCGGCAAAACATCATCGCATCCTGAGCCACCTTCATCCCGTCCCCAACTTGGCCCAGCAGATTTCCCTCGGCCAGCAGAGCGTTGTCGAGCATCACCGAGTTCTGCACGATCCCGCGCACGCCCATCGTCAACGCTTCGGGCCCGTGCCGCAGACCAACCGTGTTTTCACGCACCGCCAGCGCGACCGTTCCCGACGACGTGCCGTTGGCGTCCTGAGCTTTCGCGAAGACCGTGATGACTCCGGCCCACGAGGCCAGACCGATCCATTGCTTCTCGGCGTGAACTCGCCAACCGTTCGCCGTCTTCCGCGCGGTGGCTTGCATGGCATTCGGATTCGATCCCGCGCCCGGCTCCGTCAACGCGAACGCGGCCAATTGTCGGCCCGTTGCCAACGACGGCAGTAACTCTTGCCGCAATGCCTCGGACCCGAAATTCAAAATCGGCCGCACCCCCAGCCCGTTGTGAAGTCCGACCATCAAAGCCAACGTGAGATCAATCGCGGCCAACTGCTCGAAGATGCGCAGCGTGTCCGTCGTGAGCAGACCCAGCCCGCCGTATTCCGTCGGCACCTGCAAACCGAACAACCCGTGATTGCCGAAATCGAGCACCACATACGGCGCGATCGTCCGCCGCTCATCCATCACCCGCGTGTTCAACCGCCGAGCCGCATAGTCCCGCAGCCACACAATGATCGAGTCGGCCTTCGTGCGGGATTCATCGTGACTGAGCGATTGACGGGAGGGCGAGGCTCCCGCCGAGCCAATTC
>JAYVSP010000222.1:0-5151 GCA_043775215.1 Planctomyces sp.
CGCGCGAGCAGAGCGGGTATGGCGCTGGTGTCGTCGGAATCCGGTAGCGGGGGGGTTGATCGGAGTCAGCGGGGTGCTGGTGATCGTGGCATTCTCCGCAGTGAGTTATCGCGGCCAGCTGGTGACGGCCGACATTCAGCGGCGCGCGGCCGAAGAGGTTGCCGACACTCAGAAATACTTCGCCAGCGTCAATGAAGTGCGTGAAGCGGCGGCGCAGCCGCGTCTCGGTTGGACTTGGGATGCTCGTAAAAAGGTCGATGAAGCAGCCAAGATTTCCACGGCCTCGCGCGACGGCCTGACATTGCGCAACCTAGCTCTGCAATGCGAAACCGCAGTGGACTTGCGATTGTTCGAGCCACCACTCACGCCAGCGGGGGAAACACCGTTGGGAGCGATTGCGGTGGACCGAAATGGGAATCGGTTGGCAGTTAGCAAGCTCAAAGGAGGGTTATCGCTGGAGGTGTTCCTGTACGACGCACGATCACGGAAACTCTTACAGACCTTGTCGCGAAACATCGTGTTCGACCAACTCAACGCGTTGAACCTCGGCTTCATCAAAAAGAAATTGGGAAGTGGCGACGGCGACCCGACCAAGCATCCTCAAGAGGGCGTGGTCTCGCTGGCGTTTTCTCCGGATGGTCAGTGGCTCGCGGCAGGGACTCGCAATGGCCGGATACTCGTTTGGAATCTGTCCGACGAAGGACGCTTCGTGAAAGAATGGCCGGCGCACGAAGGGGATGTCGAAGTGCTGGCGTTCTCTCCCGATGGAATGCGTTTGCTCTCGTCTCGGAACGAGATCAAGCACTGGGACGTGCGTCAGAAGTGGAAGCCGGTTTCCGTTCCGGAATGGAAGTCCGGTTGGTTCGCCATTCATCCCGACGGCGAACGAATCGCTTACTCTCAAGACGGCAAGGTGTCGGTTGGTTTGATCCCCAAAGCCACAACACAAACGACCTGGCGCGGCGACCTCGGTGGTGATGGAGTCGCCTTTGGTGCCGATGGCCGGCTCTTGGCAATTTCCTCAAAGAACGGACTCGTGCTGGTGGACTCACGGTTGGGAGATGATGTGGCCACGCTGCGCGATGACACGACCAGCGGACGGCTCGGCGAAAATGGGATGGTGTTTGCCGCGGATGGTCATTTGCTGGTTTCGGCGGATGGAGATCGCCGCGTCCGCATTTGGGAAGCCGCAAGCGGACGACTGGCGCTGACGACACCCGCGTTCGCCGCTGATCCGTTGCGTGTCGCTGTCTGGAAAGATGTGATGGAACCAACTCGTCAGCACCTCGCCGTGACTGCGGGAAGTGAGTTATCCATTTACGAACTGCGAGCGGGTGGCCCATTGCGAACGATTGGCCTTCAGGGCGGCGAGATTGCCTCGGCGGACTTGTCGGCGGACGGCAATTCCATCGTGACCGTTCAGGGACGCCTGCTGTCCATTGGAGAAGTGGGGCAGACGCATGACGCCATGCGCTGGGACGTCACGTCGGGAAAGCTCGTTGACCAGCATGCGATCGTCTTACCGTACAACTTTCCGTTCGTGGAGGACGCGACCGAGAACACTTTTGTCGCCTTCGCCCGAACTGGAAATGACGTATTCGCCTCGTCGCCGCGATGGGGAGTCTATGGTTGGTCGGGGAATGGTTCGTTGCGTTGGGCCGAACATCCCGGATTGCGACCGATCACTGTTGAACTCAGCGAGTTGACCGTGGCTCGCGGAACGGTTGTGCCAGAACCAAGCGAACATTTCGCTGTCCGCAACGTTTTGCGGTTGGAATCCACACCCGACGAGCCAGCGGAAGTCCATCTGAAATTGACACCGGAGCGGATTCGCGATTGGCCGGGAGACATTTGGGTGTTTCTGGCTCGAGTGCAACTGGGCGAGCCATCGTTGGATGGCGTGGCATTCGACGTTGGCCTGTTGAAAAAAGGGCGTCCCAAAACGGTGAGCATTCCGAGCACCTGCCTGCCGTCCGCGTGTGACACGTGGTTGGTTTTGGAAGCCATCGCCCGGCAGGGAGTCAAATCGACTTCCGAAGTCGGCGTTGTCCTGCGGTTGCGAAGCCATGCGCCAGCCCAGACGGCGAGAATCAAGCAACTGGTCGCTTTGCCGTTTCTGCGTCCGGACAAGTTTTTCGTCAGCAAGGATGCGCCGATGCTGGCAACGTCTCAGGGAGGTTCCCCCGTCGTGGGGATTATTGGTGATGAAACTCAATTGGCATCATGGTCTGGTCCAGAGTTAAAACTTGCCTCGGTCTTCGATCATTCCAAGACCGTCTCGGTGCTGACCAGCGGTCTGTCCGGGATTCGTTGCCTCGATGCGCGTGGCTCCGTCGTCGTGGCCGGACTGCGAAAAGGAACGGTGTGGGTCACCACTTCCACGGACCTCACCAACGGCCACGATGTGTCGCTGCCAAAGGGTGAGCCGGTCTCCGCCATCGTGCTGGCTCCTGATGAAACTCACTTCGCCGCCGGTACAGTCACTGGCCGCATTCACTGGTGTGACACGAAGCATGGCCATCAGCACGACTGGCCAGCACACGCAGAAGCGATCACGTCCCTGACAATGGACGCCAGCGGCCAATGGCTCGCCTCGGCTAGCGAAGACAAGACCGTGCGTCTCTGGCGAACAGACAAGGACACGTTTCACGAATATCTGCGATTGCCGATCGGCCCCCGCCCCGCGATGCGTCTCCGCCTCAGCAACGATGGCCAGCGCTTGGCGATTCACGTTCGCGGCGAACGAGCCGTCCGCGTTCTCAATCTCAACGAGATCACCACCGATTTTTGAAAATGGAGTGCTCGCTTGATTGATGAACTGTGTTTTGTTTGACGTGCTCTCTTCACCGGATTGACAACTCAGGAATGTCTGATTGCAATTTCCCCACATTGGTGGCAGACAACACGCCCGCAACCGCGAGTTCCGAAAGGGTCTTATATGCGCAACGCGACACAAGGCGACGTGAGAAACAAGCCGAGAAGAGGCTTCACGCTGATTGAACTGCTTGTGGTGATCGCCATCATCGCGATTTTGGTTGCGCTGTTGCTTCCGGCGGTTCAAGCTGCTCGTGAGGCGGCACGGCGGTCGCAGTGCCGGAACAATCTCAAGCAGTGGGGCTTGGCAATGCACAACTACGCGGACCAGTCGCGGATGTTGCCCCCCGGCGCAATCGTGATTCCTGGACACACCTTTGTTGTCAGCCTGTGGCCACAGCTCGATCAAGCACCTCTGTTCAAGAAATACGATCAGAACAAGGATTTTACCTTGTCGCCCAATACCGTCTTCGGCACGATGAACGGTGTCTGCGCCACGCAATTGCCGGTCTACTTCTGTCCCAGTGATCGCAATGGGCTGTGGACTGGGGATGTCGCCTGGAGGTCACGAGGAAACTACGTCGTGAGTTGGGGGAACAACACGCGACCGTGGACAACAACTCCCACCACCAAGGCCGCCTTCGGTTACACCAACGATAACTTGAACACGCCCCAGACGACGCGAATTGCGGACTTCCGTGATGGAACGTCATCATCGCTGTTGATGTCAGAAGTAATCATGGCCACGGCGAACGATCATTGGGACGGACGTGGCGACTTTCTGAATCATGACGGGAATTCATTCACTAATTTTCAGTTCATGACTGTCAACACGCCAAATTCGGGGATCGACGTGAATTCGTGCGTGACCAACGCTCCACCGATCCCGTGCGTGGGCGGAGCAAACAAGCATGGTGCGGCACGCAGCTTTCATACGGGCGGAGTCCATACTTTGATGGCTGACGGTAGCGTTCGATTTGTCAACAGTCGCATCGATCTGAATCTCTGGCGAAGTCTAAGCACCATCAACGGCGGCGAGCCATTGGGTGAGTTTTGAACAAGCGGAGTCGCAAATGAGTCTCTTAAGGCGAGGAGTGTCATGTCTCTTGCTGTGTCTGCTGGTCGGGTGCGGGAATCGCGACACGATTGAAACCGTAAAGGTCAGCGGACAAGTTACGCTCGATGACAAGCCGCTCGAAAACGGATTGATCCAATTCGTACCCCAAAATGGCCGCGGAGCCATCGCCGCAAACGAAATCCATGATGGAAAATACGCGGTCGATGTTGTACCGGGGCTGATGAGGGTCGAAGTGACGTCTCCCAAAGTCGTCGGCCAAAAACAAGCATCGAGCATCCCTGGCAGCCCGGTAGTGGATCTGCTCGCGGAAAGAGTTCCGAGAGAGTTCAACGCAGAGTCCAAACTCCATGTGGACATTTCTCGAGAGAAGACGAAGTTCGATTTTTCACTGACCACAATCCCTGCGAAATAGTCGTCAGGGGTGACGCATTTTGCTACCAACCGATGAACGAAGTGCGATTGGAGGATCGGCAAGTCCTAATTGAGATTTCGAGAACACAAGGGTTTACCATGAAGTACGGAAAATCTGGGTTCACGCTGATTGAGTTGCTGGTGGTGATTGCCATCATCGCGATCTTGGTTGCGCTGTTACTTCCGGCAGTGCAGGCTGCTCGTGAGGCGGCGCGGCGATCGCAGTGCAAGAACAATCTCAAGCAACTTGGGCTGGCATTGCAGAATTACCACGACGCACATCGCCAATTCCCGCCGGGCTTTGTATCAGCCGGCGGCGCACTTTATGCGTCTCCCGAATGGCCATACCTACATGTTCACCTGTTGTCTTTTCTCGATCTAGGGCCGTTAGCGAAACGTTTGAGCGGAATTCCCACTCTACCGGAACCTTGGATTTCAAATACGGCCAGTATTTGGCCGTCTGATATTCAACGCCTCAGGATGCCGATTTTCCTGTGTCCAAGTGATGGCATGGGGGGCGACATGATGCAAGCCGGGATCGCGGCGGGTTACGCCACAAATACAGTTCCACTTCCCAAGAGCAACTACCTTGGAATTTTTTCTGGATCGCAATTGAGCCATGTGGCCGACGAGTCGACTACTACACGCCGTGCCGTGTTCGGAATGAATCGCGGTGCTCGGCTTGCCGAAGTGCGCGATGGGACATCACAAACCATCAGCATTGCAGAGTATCTCACTGGCACACCGACCGATCTGCGTGGATGGTTTTGGACGAGCCAAGCAGGCAGCGCGTGCCTGTTCACACAACTTTCGCCGAATACCTCTAGCCCAGACCTGCTTGTTGGTCC